>NZ_DBNHFX010000117.1:0-18797 GCF_057137845.1 Sandaracinobacteroides sp.
TCAATCTGGCGCTGCATGTGCGCCGCCGCCGGGCCGATGGTTATCATGAACTGGAAACATTGTTCGCCTTCACCCGTTTCGGCGACCGGCTGACGGCGTTCCCGGCCGATCAGTGGTCGCTGGATGTCGTCGGCCCGACGGCGGTGGCGGCAGGGCCATCCGCCGACAATCTGGTTTTGCGTGCCGTTGAGGCGTTCGTCGCTGCGACGGGCTGGGATGCTCGCCATGCGCTGCGGCTGGAAAAGCACATTCCGGTGGCAGCGGGCCTGGGGGGCGGCAGCGCCGATGCTGCGGCGACGCTCAGGCTGCTGAACCGGCTGGCGGGCGACGTGCTGGACGAACCCGCGCTGGAAGAAATCGGCGCACGGCTGGGGGCGGACGTGCCCGCATGCGTTCGTTCGCGCGCGACGTTCGGCGCAGGTGCGGGCGAACGGCTTGGCAGTGCGCCACCGGTATCCGGTGCTGGTGTTCTGCTGGTCAATCCGGGTGTCGCTATGCCGACGGGGCCGGTTTTCGCCGCGTGGGACGGGGTGGATCGCGGCCCCCTGCATCCTGACGACGACTGGCGGCTTGCCCGCAACGACTTGCAAGCCCCGGCGATCGGCATTGCTCCGGTGGTTGCCGATGTGCTGGACTGGTTGCAGGGGCTGGAAGGCGCGACCCATGTGCGGATGTCGGGTTCCGGTGCGACCTGCTTCGCGCTGTTCGACGGCGCCCCCCCCGATATCCGTCCGCCGGACGGCTGGTGGAGCACCGCGACCGAACTGCTCTAGCCGCCGCAGGCTGCGCGGCGCAGCCGGTCGTTGATGGCGGCGCCCAGACCATTGGGCGGGATCGGGGCAACCGCAATTGCCGCACATCCGCTGCCGTCGGCGCGGTGCAGCAGGTCGAACAGGCGGTATGCCGCTTCGGCGCAGTCCCCGCGTGGCGAAAGATTCTCGTCTCCGGCGATATTGCCGAACCCGATCAGAAACTCGCCGGGCTGGCGGGCGGTTGCGTTCAGGCGGATCGGCAGCCGTGGAGCGTAATGCGCCAGCATCATGCCGGGCGCGGCGATTTCGCTGCCGGGTGCAGCGATCGCCAGCGGCACGCCGATCGCTGCTTCCAGCTCTTCGGCAGGAATCGCGCCCTGCCGCAACAACCGTGCCGCATCACCTTCGATGCCGACGATGCTGCTTTCGATCCCGGCGATGCACGGGCCGGCGTCGAGGATGAGCGGGATGCGCCCGCCGAGCGTCGCCAGCACATGCTCGGCCCGGGTCGGCGAAATACGGCCCGAAGCGTTGGCCGAAGGGGCGGCGATGCCCCGGTCAAGCAGCGTGACGACGGCGCGCATCGCCGGGTGGGCAGGCACCCTGAGGGCGATTGTCGGCAACCCGGCGGAAACGGCGGCGGCAACCGGTGCGCCGGGCACCAGCGGCAGCACCAGCGTAAGCGGGCCGGGCCAGAAGCGTTCGGCCAGCCGTTCGGCAAGCGGTGTGAAGCTGGCGTAGCGCCCGGCCATCCGGCGGTCGGCCACATGCACGATCAACGGGTTGAACGATGGCCGCCCCTTGGCCGCATAGATCGCGGCAACGGCGTCGGGGTTGGCTGCGTCGGCTGCAAGGCCATAGACGGTTTCGGTCGGGATTGCGACGATCCGCCCCGATTCCAGCAGCGCCGCAGCGGCGGCCGCGCCGCGCGCGTCGGCGGTGCGGACTTCGGTCGGCAAATCGTTGGTGGCATCCGTCATCGCAGCGGGTATAGCCGCCATGGACGCGGATTACAGGGGTTTCTCATGCGCTTTCAGCCACCGATCGCAGAACAGAAGTTCGTGCTGGAAACGATCGCCCGCATCGACGATCTGGCGGTGCTGCCGGGTTTCGAATCGGCATCGCCCGATCTGGTCGACGCCGTTCTGAACGAGGCCGGGCGACTGGCCGCCAACATGTTCGCGCCGCTGAACCGCATCGGCGACGAAACCGGCTCGAACGCGGCAGACGGCGTGGTGACGACGCCGCCGGGCTTTCGCGCCGCCTACGACGCCTATGTGCAGGGGGGGTGGATCGGCCTTGGCGCGGCGCCCGCGCATGGCGGGCAGGGCCTGCCGTTTGCGCTGGCGTCGGCGGTGCAGGAACAGATCACGGCCGCCAACATGGCCTTTTCGCTGTGCCCGATGCTGACGCTTGGCGCGATCGAAGCGTTGCAGGCGCACGCCAGCGCCGAACAGCAGCAGCTTTATCTGCGCCCGCTGATCGAGGGGCGCTGGACCGGAACGATGAACCTGACTGAACCGCAGGCGGGGTCGGATGTCGGCGCGTTGCGCGCGACGGCAGTTCCGGCCGCCGACGGTAGCTGGCGTATTCGCGGCCAGAAGATCTTCATCACCTGGGGCGAGCACGACCTGACCGACAACATCGTGCATCTGGTGCTGGCCCGCACGCCTGATGCGCCGGCAGGCACGCGGGGTATTTCGTTGTTCATCGTGCCGAAGTTCCTTGTTGCAGCCGACGGCAGCTTGGGCGAACGCAACGATGTCAGGGTGGTCTCGACCGAGCACAAGCTGGGCATTCACGCCAGCCCCACCTGCACCATGGCGTTCGGCGACAATGACGCCTGCGTCGGCTATCTGGTCGGCGCCGAAAACGGCGGCATGCGCGCGATGTTCACGATGATGAACCATGCGCGGATCAACGTCGGGCTGGAAGGCATCGCCATCGCCGAGCGCGCCTATCAAGGGGCGCTGGAGTTCGCCCGGCAGCGCGTGCAGTCGGCCCGGTTCGGCGGCCCTTCGCGCGATGGGGTCGCCATTATCGAGCACACCGATGTCCGCCGGATGCTGATGACGATCCGCGCCCACACGCAGGCCGCACGCGCGATTGCCTATCTGAACGCCGCAGCCGTGGACCGCGCCCATGCCGAGCCGGACGAAACGCGCAAAGCCGAAGCCAGGGCGCTGGCCGACCTGCTGACGCCGGTCACCAAGGCCTACGCGACCGACATCGGTGTCGAGATGTCGAGCATGGCGCTACAGGTGTTCGGCGGCATGGGCTTTATCGAGGAAACCGGCGCTGCCCAGCATTACCGTGACGCGCGCATCGCCCCTATCTACGAGGGGACAAACGGCATCCAGGCGCTGGATCTGGTCGGCCGCAAACTGCCGGTGGAAGGGGGGCGGCACTGGCGCGCGCTTCTCGAACGCGAGCGGCAGTTCGTCGCCTCGCTGGGAGATTCCGGCGATATCGGCAGGGTTGCGCCGCTGCTGTCGGATGCGATCGAGGCATTGCAGAAGGCGACCGTATGGATCGCCGGCAGCGAGGGGCCGAAGCCAGACGACATCGCGGCAGCAGCAACCCCCTATCTGCGCATGTTCGCGCTGACGATCGGGGCGACGTTGCTGGCGCGGCAGGCGCACGAGGCAGCGCGCAGGCTTGCGGCCGGGCAGGGCGATCCGGCCTTCCTGAAGGCCAAGATCACGACGGCCCGCTTCTTCGCCGAGCAGATCCTGCCTGCCGCACCGGCGCTGCTGGGACCGGTTACGCGGGGGGCGGAACTGTTCCACGCCATCCCCGTCGATGCGCTGGACTGCTGACCGGCACCAGAACGCAAAAGGGGCCAGAACGCAAAAGGGACCGGCGTGCCCCCTGTCCGGCACCCGGCCCCTCTGTCCGGCCTTCCCCGGACAATATCGTCTGTGTTCAGGCGGTCTGCATGGTGCGGCGGCGAAGTGCTGCGCCGATCATGCCGAAGCCGGTGATAAGCATGGCCCAGGTGGCCGCTTCCGGAACGCCGCCAATCGGCGGGTTGCCCGCGATGATATAGACCTGGTCGATCACCACGTCCTTCGACGGCACCAGATTGGTGTTGAACACGAACGACACGTTGTACATCCCGGCGGTCGCGATGGTGGTCGATCCGGCGAACGTCTGCCACGTGGTTTTCGGCCCGGTGGAAACCGCATAGTTCGCAAGCGTCACGCCGGCGATGGTGCCGGAAAACAGCGCATCGCCCACATTTTTGAAGCCGTTCGCCGGTGCATAGGCGGAAAAGCCGATCTGATAGACACCGGGGTTCAGCCAGACCGACTGGCTGAGCGACTGGTTCACCGTCAGGTCGCTGACGAAATAGGCGGCGCGCTGGCCAACGGCGTCGGGGCTGTTGGTGGCGGCATTGTTGGCTGGCACGGCTTCGCCATAGGCGCCGTTCGGATAGGGCTGCGCTGCGCCATAGAAGATCGCGACCGGCGGATACCCCTGATTGTCGGTGCCGCCGATCGTCCACCCGCTGAGGCCGTTGTTGCCGTCTTCGAAGCTGCCGTTCACCACGAGGTTGGTAGCAGCCGCAGCCGGCGCGGCGGCGAGTGAAAGTGCAAAGGCGGCAAGAACGAACTTTGACATCATCGGGTTCCCTGATCTGTGCCCTGGGGCAGAACGAGCAATATTCTGCAAGCATCGTGCCAATTGCCGCGCACTCAGGGCAGGCGGCGGTGTCGCACCGTCACCTGTAAAGCCAGCCGACAGGGATGGCGGTATTAACCTTGACGCCGCTTCGTCGGTCAGACCCTGAACGGCGGCAGGCGGGCTTCGGCGCCGCTCTCTCCAAGGGCAAGGAACGGGCCGTTCAGATAGTCCGGCTTGCCATAGGCGAACGGTGCGCCGCCCGGCGCCAGCGTGGCGCCGCCCGCTGCACGCAGGATTGCGTCGGCTGCTGCGGTGTCCCACTCGCTGGTGGGGCCGAAACGCGGGTAGATGTCGGCTGCCCCCTCGGCCAGCAGGCAGAATTTCAGGCTCGATCCGGAAGGGCGGCAATCGCTTGAACCCAGTGCATCGACCCATGCCCGGGTGCGCGGATCGAGGTGCGACCGGCTGGTGACGACGAGCGGCGGGGTTGCCAGCGGGCGGCTGCGGATGGCGATTCGGGGCAATCCGGGCGCTTCCTTCCACGCGCCAAGGCCGATCGCCCCCGTCCAGAGGGTGCCCGTCGGCGGGTGCAGCACCAGCCCCACCATCGGCACGCCGTCTTCGACGAGGCCGATGTTGACCGAATAGTCCTGCCCGCCATCGACATAGTCGCGGGTGCCGTCCAGCGGGTCGATCAGCCAGAAGCGCTGCCCGGCTTCCGGGCGGATGCCTGCGGCGACCGCTTCCTCGCCGATGATGACGGCCTGTTCGTCGACTGCGCGAATGGCGGCTGCAAGCAGCGCCTCGGCTTCCTCGTCGGCGTCGGTGACGGGCGATGCGCCGCGCCCGTCGTCTCCGGGTTTTTGCCGGGCGGTCGCGCCTGCCGCGCGATGGCGCTCGATCAACTGGCCCGCTGCCTGCATCGCCGGTGTCAGGCGCTCGATCAGTCGGGCGTGCGCCAGATCTTCGCTCAGGCTGGTCGTCATGTCGCGGCCCCTGTCCTTTTGCCTCGGCTGTCCTTTTGCCTCGGCTGTCTTTTCGTTACACAAGCTTGTAACTGCCCCATTCATGCTTGATGAAGGGCGTGGAGGACAAGAGGTCGATGATGCGGGGGGCGATGATGCGGGGGGCGATGATGCGGAACGCCGTTGTTGGTTTCGGGCTGCTGGCCTGTGCGCAGGCTGTGCAGGCACAGGCGCCGCGCGCGATCCTCGACTGTGCGGCGATCCTGAACGACGGGGAACGGCTGGCCTGCTACGACACAGCGGTAAAGGCGCTTTCGTCGGAGGCGCGCGCCATGGCCGAGCGGCGGGAAGCGCAGGCGGCAAGGCTTGCGGCGGCGTCGGCGGCGTCGGCTGCCGCCCACAAGGCCGAAAGTTTCGGCCGCGAAGGCGTAAAGACGTTCGGCAAGGCCGACGATGGCCGGCTCGATCGCATCGAAGCCAAGCTCTCCGAACTGCTGAAAGACAGCAGCGGCAGGTTGGTGTTCGTGCTGGATAACGGGCAGATCTGGCGGCAGGCGGCAGCCTATCCGCTGCCCAGCGCCCGCCCCGGCGTTGCCGTTCTGGTGAAGCGGGGCGCCATGGGTTCCTATTATCTTTCGGCAGGCGGCAGCAACCGCACGGTGCAGGTGCTGCGGATGCGTTGATACCCGCGCGGGCGTCAGGCAGGCCAGTGCGACACCACCAGCGCAGGATCAGGGCGCGGGCGTTCTTCGGCTGACTTGGCGGGTGTCCCCAGAAAGAAGAATCCGGCGATTCGGCCGCCTTCGATGCCCAGCGCATCGGCAACGCCCGGCAGGTTTGCGGCGGCCCCCGTCAGCCAGCAGCCGACGAAGCCGTGCGCATGTGCGCCAAGCAGCAGCGCCAGCCCGGCGGCCCCGGCAGAAAGCTGCTGTTCATAAAGCGGAATCTGCGATTCCTTCGGCACCGAAACCAGCGCCACCAGCGCGGGCGCCTGCCGGGCGAAGGCATCCAGCGCATCGGCTTCGGCCTGTGTTGCGGCGGGGTTCGCGGCAAGGCAGAGGCGTTGCAGCAGGGCTGAAAACGCCGCCCGGTCGTCGATGACGATGAATCTCCACGGCGCCAGCTTGCCATGGTCGGGCACGCGGCTGGCGATCTTCAGGATCTGCGACAGTTGTTCGGCGCTCGGGCCGGGTGCGACAAGATTGCGCGCCTTGGTCGAGCGCCGTGAAGACAGCAGCGAAAGCGGCGACGTCGTGTCGTTCAGCGAATAAGTTTCCATGCGGCCAGCCTTGGCACAATGGCGCTACAGCGGCTAGCAGCAGCCTTGTCATGGCAGTTCTTCCACCCCCGCCACCGCCGCCTGCGATCATCGTATCGGGCCAGGCAATCACCCCCGCCGCCGGAGACGAGGCATTCGGCGCAGTCCGGCTGGGGGCGGGCGATCTGCAATCCGCTTCCGGGCGCATCGAAGATGCGTTGCGCGGGATCGGTGGTGTGCAACTGTTTCGCACGGCCTCGACGCGGACGGCCAACCCGACGGCCGAGGGGATCACCGCGCGAGGACTTGCCGGCAACGCCAGCAGCCGTGTCGAGGTGACGCTGGATGGCGTGCCGCTTGCCGATCCCTTTTTCGGCTTCGTCGGCTGGGGTTCGCTGATCGGCCAGCCGGTCGCGCGGGCTGAACTGGTGCGTGGCGGCGGGCTTGGCGGGCCGGGTGCGCTGGCAGGCACGCTGGCGCTGGTTTCCGCGCACGACGGCGGCGCGATGGTGCGTGGCGGCAGCAGAAACGGGCTGGAAGCAGAAGCCGGTCTGTATGCGCCGGTTGCCGGGGGCACGCTGGGCCTGAACGGCGGCTTTTCGCGCGGCGACGGGCACCTGCTGGTTGAACGGCCCGGCACCGCAGATGTGCCGGCGGCCTATCGGCAATGGTCGGTTGCGGGAACGGCGCAGGCGTCGGTCGGCGTGGTGTCGCTGGAAGCGCGCCTGTCGGGCTTTGCCGACCGTCGGCTGCGCGGCATTGCAGACGCGGAGATCGGTTCAGAGGGCGGCGACTTCAGCGTTTCCGCCCGCCTGAACGAAGGGTGGCGGCCGCATATTCTGGCCTATGGCAAGCTGCGGAACTTCACCACCGTCACGCGGACGCTCGATGCAGCGCGCGCGGTGGCGACGACCGCCCTCGACCAGATCAAGACCCCGGCGTCCGGCTGGGGGCTGGAAGCAGGCGTCGAGCCGCCGTTGGGCGACGACAGCGCCTTGCGGCTGGGCGCTGCATGGCGCGCCTTCGAAGGACGGACGGTCGAGCAGTTCCGCTTTGTCGCCGGTGCGCCGACACGCGGCCGGGTGGCCGGAGGCAACCAGCAGGTGGCAAGCCTGTTCGCCAACGGTTCGCACCGGGCATCCGATGCGCTTCTGCTGACCGCCGCTGGCCGGGTCGATCACTGGCGCATCGGTGCGGGCCGGCTGGACGAGTTCGACCTGGCAACCGGGCTTTCGACCCTGCATGAACCATCGCCCGCGCGCACTGGCACCGAATTCAGTGGCCGGCTGGGCGCGGTCTGGCGGCCGGTCGGTGCGATCCGGCTGCGGGCGGCGGGCTATCGCGGCTGGCGGCTGCCGACGCTGAACGAACTGCACCGGCCGTTCCGGGCGGGAAGCGACGCGACGGCCGCGAACCCGGCCCTGAACCCTGAACATCTGTGGGGGGCCGAGGCAGGCATCGGCTGGCAGCCGCTGGATGGGATTGATCTGTCGGCGACCCTGTTCTGGAACCGGCTGGCGGATTCGATTGCGAATGTCACGCTGGGCGTCGGGCCGGGCGTGTTTCCGGGCGTCGGCTTCGTGGGTGCGGGCGGGCGCTATCGCCAGCGCCAGAATCTGGGCGCGATCGAAACCCATGGTATCGAAGCCGAAGCGCGCGTGCCGCTGGGGCCTTTGCATTTCCGGGCAAGCGCTGCCTATGCCGATGCGCGGGTGCACGGTGGGGCGATCGATGGCTTGCGCCCGGCGCAGTCGCCGCGCTTTTCCGGCAGTGCGGGGCTTGGCTGGGAAGGGCGCGCCGGCAGTGCTGCGGTTACACTGCGCCATGTCGGCGCCCGCTTCGAGGACGACCAGAACCAGCGCCGACTTGCCGCCGCGACGACGGTCGATGCGTCGGCGTCGGTGCGTCTGGGGCATGGGCTTTCAGCCGAATTCGCCGCCGAAAATCTGGCCGACGCCAAAATCGAAACCGGCTTTTCCGGGAGCCAGCTCGAACGCGGGCAGCCGCGCACCTTGTGGGCAGGGCTGCGCTGGGTGCCTGCGCGCTGAGCGTGTGACAGCACTGAACGGCTACATCGCGCGGTAGCTGATCGCCTGCTGGCGCCGGCCGCCAAAGCCCATCGGCGCGCTGACATTGGTATCGAGCGCCTGCGACGTCAGGAACGGAACACCGTTCGCGCCCGGGCGATACTGGCTGACGAGATCGAAATTGTGGATCGTCGCCACAACCTTCACGCGGATGGGCTGTGCTGCAAAGATGCGGAACCGCGTCAGCAGCGGCTTGCCGGCTGCCTCCTCGACCGTCGCCTCGGCAGAGAGGCTGGCGGAAATATCGCCGCCCGGCGTGATGATCGTCCCTTGCGGCAGCCCGTTCCAGCGGAACAATGTGCGGCCGCCCTGGTCCGATCGCGCTGCCAGCGGCAGGCGCAGGATCTGCCCGAGCTTGTGAAAGCCGGGCGGCGCATCCTGACGTTTCGCCAGCGCCTCGGCCTCTTTTCTGGTTGGTGTACGCCCATCGACCGACACCAGAGTCCAGCGGCCGCCGGTGGCTGAAGTCGGCGTAAAGCGATCAACGACGACCGAGGCCAGCTTGCCCTTTTCAGAACCGCCCTTTGCCTCGATCGTGCGCTCGAAGCCGACGACCGGCGCCCGCGCCGATTCGGCGATCAGGCGATCGAGCAGCGGGTCGGCGTGCGCTGCGCCGGGAACGAGCAGGGCGAGGGCGAACAGGCAGGCGGGCAGGCGCATTGCGATCCTTTGCAGCAGGGGTGACTTTGCCGCCCGGCCTCAGCCGTCGAGGAAGCTGCGCATCTTGCGGCTGCGAGAGGGATGCTTCAGCTTGCGCAGCGCCTTCGCCTCGATCTGGCGGATGCGTTCGCGCGTCACCGAGAACTGCTGGCCGACTTCCTCCAGCGTGTGGTCGGTGTTCATGCCGATCCCGAAGCGCATCCTCAGCACCCGCTCTTCGCGCGGGGTCAGGCTGGCGAGCACGCGCGTCACGGTTTCCTTCAGGTTGGAATGGATCGCCGCGTCCACCGGGATGATGGCGTTCTTGTCCTCGATGAAGTCGCCGAGGTGGCTGTCGCCGTCATCGTCGCCGATCGGGGTTTCAAGGCTGATCGGTTCCTTGGCGATCTTCAGCACCTTGCGCACCTTGTCGAGCGGCATTGACAGCCGCTCGGCCAGCTCTTCGGGCGTCGCTTCGCGGCCGGTTTCGTGCAGATACTGGCGGCTGGCGCGGACCAGCTTGTTGATGGTTTCGATCATGTGCACCGGAATGCGGATGGTGCGCGCCTGATCGGCGATCGAGCGGGTGATCGCCTGCCGGATCCACCATGTCGCATAGGTGCTGAACTTGTAGCCGCGCCGGTATTCGAACTTGTCGACCGCCTTCATCAGGCCGATGTTGCCTTCCTGGATCAGATCGAGGAACTGCAAGCCGCGATTGGTGTATTTCTTGGCGATCGAGATCACCAGCCTTAGGTTCGCCTCGACCATTTCCTCCTTGGCAAGACGGGCTTCGCGCTCGCCCTTCTTCACCATGTTCACGATGCGCCGGTATTCCGAAAGATCGACGCCGGTTTCATGGGCGATGTCGCCCAGTTCGCGGCGGATGCGATCCACCTCCGAGACTTCGTTGGCGGCAAACGCGGCCCATTTCTTGTCGCGGCCGGCGTTGGCCGCCAGCCAGCCATCGTCGAGCTCGCGGCCGACATAGCTGTCAACAAAGTCCTTGCGGTTGATCTTGTGCCGGTCTGCAAGGCGCAGCATGTCGGAACCAAGCTTCATCAGCCGGTCGTTGAAGCTGTAGAGATGCTCGACCAGAAATTCGATCTTGGCATTGGTGAACTGCACTGCCGCGATCTGGTGCGTCAGTTCGATGCGCAGTTTCTGGTATTTCTTCTCGTCGTTGCGCGCGAATTCCACGCCTTGCGCCAGCGCCTGCATGCGCTGAGTCTGCAACTTGTGGAACTTCGTATAGCTGGCCTCGATGGCGGCGAACGTCTCCAGCGCCTGCGGCTTCAGCGTTTCTTCCATGGCGGCAAGGCTCATGCCGCCTTCGTCGTCGTCGTCGTCGGAAGGGCGCGGCGCGCGGCGTTCGGTCAGCTCGTCTTCTTCGTCGGGGGCGGCCGGGGCTTCCTCCTCCTCGGTCTCCTCCTTGAACTGCACCGGCATGTCGCCGTCGCCCGCTTCCTCGCCGTCCTCGGTCGTCGGCTTGGCCAGCATCGCCTCTAGGTCGAGGATTTCGCGCAGTTGCATGCGGCCTTCGTTCAGCGCCGTCGACCAGTCGATGATGGCGGCGAACGTCATCGGGCTTTCGCAAAGGCCCGCGATCATGGTGTCGCGCCCGGCCTCGATACGCTTGGCGATGGCGATCTCGCCCTCTCGCGAGAGCAGTTCGACTGCGCCCATTTCGCGCAGATACATGCGCACCGGGTCGTCGGTGCGGTCTATCTTTTCCTTTACCGGCGCGGGTGCGGGCGCGGTTCCGATCGGGTCGACTTCGACTTCCTCGACAGTCTCTTCTTCTTCGGCTTCCGCTTCTTCGGCCGAATCCTCGTTCTCGATGATGTTGATGCCCATGTCCGACAGGGCCGACATCACGTCTTCGATCTGTTCCGACGACATCTGGTCCTGCGGCAGCGCGGCGTTCAATTCGTCATAGGTCAGCCAGCCGCGCTTTTTGCCACGGGCGATCAGCCGCTTGATGCTTGCCTCGTTCAGGTCGATGACGGGCGCGCCGTCATTTTCCGTCTTTTCCTCGCCTTCGCCGTCAAAAGGAGGCTTCGCCATGCGGACTCCGAATCATGGGAGGCGCAGCAGCCGGGCTGCCTACGCCTGTCGGTTGTCTGACGGATCTACCGGCGTGAGGCCCAAACGGTCCATGACCCGCAGAGCTTCGGCGCGATTGCGCTCGAAGGTTTCCACGAGTGATTGTTCCGTGCCGGGGCCGGGCGCCTGCCGATCCAACGGGGCTATTTGGTGTGTCGCAAAGCATTGTGCAAGGGTTGATGCAACTTCGCGTTCCAGTTGTGCAGAATCGTTGCTTGCGAACGACAGCGCGCGATAGCCCGACAACAGGTCGCCGGCGCCGGTTCCTGCCAGCAGCCGGTCGCGCGCCAGCGAAAGCGCCGGCGAACGCAGCGGCAGTTCCGCCAGTTCCTCGGCGTGGCGTTCGGCAAGATCCGGCCGGCCGTGCAGCAGTTTCAGCAGCATCGCCATGTGGATTTCGTTTGGCGCGGCCGCCGACGCCCTGGTTTCGGCAAGCGCGCCAGGCACGGGCGGCTGCCAGCCGCCGCGATGGTCGCGCCTGCCGCCGGTGGCTGGCGGGCGCATCCGGCCTTCGGTGCGGCGCGGGCGCAGCCTGTCGTCGGCGCGCTGCATCCATGTCGCCAGATAGTCGCGCCTGAGGTCCTGGTCGGCGATATTGGCGGCCAGCGCGCGCAGCCGGGCGCGGAAGGCCGCCCGCCGTTCGGGGGTGTCGAGCGGGGTCGCCGAAGCCTCGGCGTCGAACAGGAATCGTTCGAGCGGAACCGCACCATCGATCAGCCTGTCGATCGCGGCGCGGCCGCCGCTGCGGGCCAGATCGTCGGGGTCCTGCCCGGCGGGCAGTATGGCCAGAGAAAGGCTTTTCCCCGGTGCGATCAACGGCAGTGCGCGCGTCGCGGCGCGCAACCCGGCGCGCAGGCCGGCGGCATCGCCGTCGAAGGCCAGAACCGGCTCGGGCACCAGCTTCCAGGCCAGCAGCAACTGCTCCTCGGTCAGGGCTGTGCCAAGCGGCGCGACCGCTTCGTCCAGCCCTGCCGAAGCGAGGCCGACGACATCCATATAGCCCTCGACCACCACGAGGCGCCCCGACTTGCGGGCTGCTGGCGCGGCGCGGTGGTAATTGTAAAGCAGCCGCCCCTTGTGAAAAACCGGCCCTTCCGGAGAGTTCAGATATTTCGGCTCTCCGGCGCCGAGGATACGGCCGCCGAATCCGACGGGCCGGCCTCGCGCGTCGTGGATCGGGAACATCAGCCGGCCGCGAAAACGGTCATAGCGTCGCCCCTCGGCCTCGCCTGCAAGCCCGGCTTCCAGCAGTTGCTCGGGGGTTGCAGTATCGAACCGCGCTTTCAGGTGCTTCGACAGCGCGTCGCGCGAATCCGGCGCAAAGCCCAGGTCGAATCGCCCCGACAGGCCGGCCGGCACCTGCCGGCGTTCGAGGTAGGCGCGCGCGTCTGCGCCCGCGGCAGACTGCAATTGCCCGGCGAACCATTCACCCGCCGCGCCGATCAGATCCTGCAACCCCGCCCGCTGGCGGGCCTCGCGGTCGGGTGCGCGCTGTTCGGGCACCACCAGGCCCGCCTCGTCGGCCAGCGCCTTCACTGCATCGAGGAACGCCAGCCCTTCCTGTTCCATCAGGAAGCGCAGCACGTCGCCATGCGCCCCGCAGCCGAAGCAGTGGTAGAAGCCCTTGTCTTCGTTGACATAGAAGCTGGGCGTTTTTTCGTTGTGGAACGGGCAGCAGCCTTTCAGCTCGTGGCCCGCGCGCACCAGCTTCACCCGCCGGCCGACGACGGACGACAGCGCCACACGGGCGCGCAGTTCGTCGAGGAATTCGGCGGGGATGCTCATGTCAGGAAAGCGCCGCCTTCACGAAGCCGCTGGCTTTGCCCATGTCCATCTGGCCTTGCAGTTTCGCCTTCACCAGCGCCATCACCGATCCCATGTCCTTGATGCTGGTCGCGCCTGCTTCCTGCACAAGCGCCGCAATCGCGGCCTTCGCTTCGTCGTCGCTCATCTGTTTTGGCAGGAAACTTTCGATCACCGCAAGTTCGTGCCGTTCGGCGGCGGCGAGTTCCGCGCGACCGCCCTTGTCGAACATCTCGATCGATTCGCGGCGCTGCTTGGCCATCTTGCCAAGCACTTCCATCACCAGCACGTCGTCGTCGGCGGGCGCGCCGCCGGTTCTTGCTTCGATGTCGCGGTTCTTGATGGCGGCCTGAATCAGGCGGATCGCCGCCACCCGCTCTGATTCTCGCGCCTTCATCGAATCAACCAGCGCCGTCTTGATATCGTCTCTGATCATAGCTCTCATGTCTCCTTGCGACACCACATAAGCGCGCGCCCGGCATTGACCAACCGTGCCCTTGTCCCTATCGCGGCGTCCTAGCCCGAAACCTGTAAAACAAGGATCTGCCGATGGCCGACGCCCCCTCTGCGCGCCAACCCTCCGGCGCGACCGGAGTCGTCGCGCTTGCCGATGGAAGCCTGTTCTGGGGCACCGGCTGCGGCGCCGAGGGCGAAGCCGTGGGCGAACTGTGCTTCAACACCTCGATGACCGGCTATCAGGAAGTGATGACCGATCCGAGCTACGCCGGCCAGATCATCAACTTCACCTTCCCCCATGTCGGAATCGTCGGCGCCAACGCCGAGGATATCGAAGCCACCAACCCCTATGCGCCGGGCTGCGTTTTGGCCGAACCGATCACTGCGCCATCAAGTTTCCGCGCCGGCAAGGGCTTTGCCGAATGGCTGGCGGACTGGGGCCGGATCGGGGTTTCGGGCGTCGATACGCGCGCACTTACACGCCGCATCCGCAAGGCCGGGGCGCCGAACGCGGTGATCGCCCACCGGGCCGACGGCAGGTTTGATGTCGATGCGCTGATCGCCCGCGCGAAGGCGTGGTCGGGCCTTGAGGGCCTCGACCTCGCGAAGGAAGTTTCCTCGACCCAGATGTCGACTTGGGACGAAGGCCCGTGGCATCTTGGCGCGGGCTACAGCCGCGTCGATCTTCCGGTCGATGCGCCGCATGTCGTCGCCGTCGATTTCGGGGTGAAGCGGGTGATCCTGCGCCAACTGGTTGCAGCGGGTGCCCGCGTGACGGTCGTGCCGGCCACCACCGGCTTCGACGAAATCATGGCGCTGAAGCCCGATGGCCTGTTCCTGTCGAACGGTCCCGGTGACCCGGCTGCGACCGGCGAATATGCCGTTCCGGTGATCCGGCAATGGCTTGCAACCGGCAAGCCGCTGTTCGGCATCTGCCTTGGCCACCAGTTGCTGGGGCTGGCGATCGGGGCGCAGACCCTGAAGATGCATCAGGGGCATCGCGGCGCGAATCACCCCGTGAAGCGACTGTCGGACGGCCGCGTCGAAATCACCTCGATGAACCACGGCTTCACCGTCGACCGCGAGACGCTGCCGGCGTCTGCCCGGATGACGCACGTCAGCCTGTTCGACCAGACGCTGTGCGGCCTCGAACTGATCGACCGGCCCGCCTTTTCCGTCCAGCACCATCCTGAAGCCTCGCCGGGGCCGCAGGACAGCCACCACCTGTTCCGTCGGTTCGTCGACGGACTGCAGAAGACCGCCTGAGCCATGCCAAAACGCACCGACATCCAGTCCATCCTCGTCATCGGCGCTGGCCCGATCATCATCGGCCAGGCCTGCGAGTTCGACTATTCCGGCACACAGGCGGTGAAGGCGCTGAAGGCCGAAGGCTATCGGGTGGTGCTGGTGAATTCCAATCCGGCTACCATCATGACCGATCCGGAACTGGCCGACGCCACCTACATCGAGCCGATCACGCCGGAAGTGGTGGCGCGCATTCTGGAAAAGGAACGCCCCGATGCAGTGCTGCCGACGATGGGCGGGCAGACGGCGCTGAACACCGCGCTGGCGCTGGCGAAGGACGGCACGCTGGACCGGCTTGGCGTGCAGTTGATCGGCGCCGACGCCCGCGCCATCGAAAAGGCCGAGGACCGGCTGAAGTTCCGCGACGCGATGGACGCGATCGGGCTTGAATCCCCGCGTTCGGCGATTGCCCACAGCCTTGAAGATGCGCTGAAGGCGCTCGACCATGTCGGGCTGCCCGCCATCATCCGCCCGTCGTTCACGCTGGGCGGCACCGGCGGCGGCATCGCCTACAACCGCGACGAGTTCGTGAAGATCGTGCTTGGCGGCCTCGATGCATCGCCCAGCACCGAAGTGCTGATCGAGGAATCGGTGCTCGGCTGGAAAGAGTTCGAGATGGAGGTCGTCCGCGACAAGGCGGACAATGCCATCATCATCTGCTCGATCGAGAACGTCGATCCGATGGGCACGCACACGGGCGATTCGATCACCGTTGCACCGGCGCTGACGCTGACCGACAAGGAATATCAGATCATGCGCAACGCCTCGATCGCGGTATTGCGCGAAATCGGGGTCGAAACCGGCGGCTCGAACGTGCAGTTCGCGGTGAATCCGGCGGATGGCCGGCTTGTCGTCATCGAAATGAACCCGCGGGTTTCCCGGTCGTCGGCGCTTGCCTCCAAGGCGACCGGCTTTCCGATCGCCAAGGTCGCGGCGTTGCTGGCGGTCGGCTATACGCTCGACGAAGTCCGCAACGATATCACCGGCGTGACGCCGGCAAGCTTTGAACCCACGATCGACTATGTGGTCACGAAAATCCCGCGCTTCGCCTTCGAGAAATTCAAGGGTTCGGACCCGACGCTCGGCACCGCGATGAAGTCGGTCGGCGAGGTGATGGCGATCGGGCGATCGTTCCATGAATCGCTGCAAAAGGCGCTGCGGGGGCTGGAAATCGGCCTGACCGGCCTCGATGAGCCGGAATCGCTGGCCAATGCATCCAAGGGCGAAATCCTTGCCATTCTGGCCCGGCGCCTGCCCGAGCGGCTGCTGGTTGCGGCACATGCGCTGCGGCAGGGCATCGTGCCGTCGGAAGTCGCGCGGGTTTCGGCCTATGATCCGTGGTTCGTCGAGCGCCTTGCGGAAATCATCGACCAGGAGGCGCTGGTTCGCATGAACGGCCTGCCGCAGGACGCCGCCGGCATGCGGGCGCTGAAGGCGATGGGCTTCTCGGATGCGCGGCTGGCGAAGCTTGCGAACTGCGCCGAAGACGAGGTGCGGGCGCTGCGCCAGCACCTTGGCGTGCACCCGGTGATGAAGCGGATCGATACCTGCGCCGCCGAGTTCGACGCCATCACCCCCTATATGTACTCGACCTATGGCGGCACCGAGTGCGAAGCCGATGTCAGCGACCGCCGCAAGATCGTCATCCTGGGCGGTGGTCCTAACCGGATCGGTCAGGGGATCGAATTTGATTACTGCTGCTGTCACGCAGCATTTGCCTTGGCCGATGCGGGCTATGAAACCATCATGGTCAACTGCAACCCGGAAACCGTCTCGACCGATTATGACACGTCCGACCGGCTCTATTTCGAGCCGCTGACCGCCGAGGACGTGCTGGAACTGCTGGCAATCGAGCAGCAGCGCGGAACATTGGAAGGCGTGATCGTGCAGTTCGGCGGCCAGACGCCGTTGAAACTGGCGCGGGCGCTGGAAGCCGCAGGCATTCCGATTCTCGGCACCTCGCCCGACGCGATCGACCTTGCCGAAGATCGCGAGCGTTTCGCCGCCCTTGTGGAAAAGCTGGGCCTGAAGCAGCCCGCAGGCGGCATCGCCCGCAGCCGCGAGGAAGCGGTCGCCGTTGCCGAGCGCATCGGCTATCCGGTGCTGATGCGCCCTTCCTATGTGCTGGGCGGCCGGGCGATGGAAATCGTCGAAACCACGGCGAACCTCGAATCCTATATCGAAACGGCGGTGAAGGTTTCGGGGGACAGCCCGGTCCTCATTGACCGCTACCTGCGCGACGCCATTGAAGTCGATGTCGATGCGTTGTCCGACGGCGAAATCGTGCATGTGGCGGGCGTCATGCAGCACATCGAGGAAGCGGGCGTCCATTCGGGTGATTCCGCCTGTTCCCTGCCGCCTTACAGCCTGTCGGCCGAGGTGATCGCCGAAATCCGCCGTCAGGCCGGGGTGCTGGCGCGCGCCCTTGGCGTGAAGGGGCTGATGAACGTGCAGTTCGCGGTCAAGGACGGCGAGGTCTATCTGATCGAAGTGAACCCGCGCGCCAGCCGCACGGTTCCGTTCGTCGCCAAGGCGCAGGGCCGGCCCTATGCCATGATCGCCGCGCGCGTGATGGCTGGCGAGCCATTGTCCGACTTTGAACTGGAGCCGAAGTCCACCGGCCATATTGCCGTGAAGGAAGCGGTGTTTCCGTTCAACCGTTTCCCCGGCACCGATCCGGTGCTCAGCCCGGAAATGAAATCCACCGGCGAAGTGATGGGGATCGACAGCGATTTCGCCATGGCCTTCGCGAAAAGCCAGCTTGCATCGGGCACCGTGCTGCCGACGCAGGGCCGGGTGTTCCTGTCGGTCAAGGACAGCGACAAGCCGCACATCCTCGACGCTGCGCGCAGCCTCGTTGCCATGGGCTTCGAGCTGGTGGCAACGCGGGGCACCGCGAAATGGTTGCAGGATCAGGGCGTGGCGGTCAGCGTCATCAACAAGGTGCTGGAAGGGCAGCCGCACATCGTCGACGCCATCACCGACGGCACGATTGCGATGGTCTGCAACACTACCGAAGGTGTCCAGAGCCTGAAGGACTCGTCGTCGATCCGCATGGCCGCCTGGAGCCGCAAGGTGCCGATCTTCACCACGGCGGCAGCGTCGGATGCGGCGGTGAAAGCGATTGCCGCCATCCGCGCCCGCCCGATGGACGTGACGCCGTTGCAGGCACATCACGCAGCCTGAACCCGCCGGACAAAGGCGTCGCCCGTTTCTCGCACTTGCGGAATAACGGGTGGCGACCTAGACTATAAAGCCGGAGAGCTGCTTCTCCGGCCTGCCGCCTGCCTGACACACTTACGCGACCGTGAAAATGCGCCGCGATGGGATGGTTCAGCCAGTCGGCAGCCAAAGTGAAAGTTTCAAGAGCGAGAGCCATGGCGACAATGGATAGGGTTCCGATGCTGGCCGAGGGCCATGAGATGCTGGTTCGGCAGCTCAGGCACCTGAAAGAGGTCGAGCGCCCCGAGAATGTCGAGGCGATCGAGGAAGCGCGCGCCCACGGCGACCTGTCGGAAAATGCGGAATATCATGCCGCAAAGGAACGTCAGGGCCAGATCGAAGCGCAGATCGCCGACATGGAAGACAAGCTGGCGCGCGCGGTGGTCATCGATCCCACCACGCTTTCCGGTGAAAAAGTCGTTTTCGGAGCGACGGTCCGCCTGCTCGACGAAGACGACAAGCCGATCACCTATCAGATCGTCGGCGAACTGGAGGCGGACGCAAAGCGCGGCCGCATCAGCTATAATTCCCCCGTCGGGCGGGCGCTGATCGGCCGCCTCAGGGGCGAGGAAGTCGA
>NZ_DBNHFX010000118.1:0-21591 GCF_057137845.1 Sandaracinobacteroides sp.
AGTGTGTCGGGTTCGCGCAGCGTCGGCAGCCGCTCGCGGTTGCCCAGCGCCGAGGCCAGCGCATAGAGGGCGGCAACCGGCGTCAGGATCACGGCGAAGGCCTGCAGAAAGTCGAACAGGTTGCCGATTCTGGCCCCTTCGTGCAGCAGCCCCCATGTAGCATAGGCAAGCCACACCAGCGACAGCAGGGTGACGATCAGGAAAGACGTGCGGATCGACGTCGTTTCTTCAGGCATGCCGGTCCACTTCCCACTTCTCCCCTGTGTTGGTCCGGGCGGTTAACGGCTGGTGATGGCCCGGCTTTCTGCCTGCCGCAGCGCGCGCGCACAGGCAAGCGCCAACAGGGTAAGGGCGAAGATCTCCCACAGCCAGTAAACCATTGGAACCTGGAAAAGCGCCGTCACCCAGATGGCAAGCGTGCGGCCATTGGCGCTGAGCGGTGCCATGAAGCGGAACGCGCGGGCGGCCTGCGGGCGCCACTGTTCCAGAATGGCGTTTTGTTCAGCGGGCGCTGCCGACGCAAGCGCCGCATCGAGCGCGCGCTCGCGGTTGCCCAACAGCGCTTCGCCGCGATTGTAGATCCGCTCGACCAGACCGCCCGCCGCCGAACGGCGCACCGCCGTGAACTGGCCGCGGATACGGCGGATATAGGTTGCGCGCTCGCCCTCGTAGAACTGCGACTGGAGAGCGTGGCACACCCCCGCCGCCAGCGCCAGGCCGACTGCCGTGCGCGGATCGGGGCAGGTGAGGGCGATCGCCAGATTGACCGCGACGAACGCGCTGTAATCGGCGACGCCATCGAGCAGGCGACCGATTTCGCTGGTCTTGCCGGTGGCGCGCGCAAGCTGCCCGTCCAGCCCGTCCATGACGTGCCAGCCGATCATCAGCACAAAGCCGACTGTCGCGAACCGCCAGTCTGTCCAGTGGAGATAGGCAAGCCCCGCCAGCAGCCCGAACCCGAGACCGGCGCCGGTGACGAGGTTGGGATGCAGCCCCGCCCGGATCGCCGTCGGCAGCAGGCGGGCCGCGACCGGGTGGATGAACAGCCGGTTTGACGCCGGTTCGATTTCTATTGGTCGCGCGATGTCCATGTGCAGCTACAGTGCGTCAGCGCTGTTGCGGCTGGCAAGCGGCAAACCGGCGCATGCGACGATCATGATTGCAGAGGTTGTTCGGATCATCCCGTTGTCCAAGTCGGGATTGGCCCCTAAGAGGCGGGTGCATGGGATTTACTGCCTTGATCATGGTCGGAGAGGCCCGACCTCAGGACGGGCCTTCGGGCCTGGGGACGGTCGGGGGGATTCCCCTGCTCGAACGGCAGGTCCGCATGGCCTTGAAACAGGGCGCTGAAGCCGTGTGGCTGATGGCGACCGAACTGCCCGCCGATCTTGCCGCGCGGCTGTCCGTTGAACCGCGATGCTGGCGTCTGCCTACGGCTGGCGCGCTTGCCGAAAGCCTGCGCGGCGATTCGCGCCCGGTGCTGGTGCTGGAGCCTGGATTGCTGATCGACGAACGGCTGATCGGCGCGCTGATCCGGAATGCGCAGGCGCCGGCCTTGCTCTGCTTTGGCAACGACGCCCCGCCAGAGGCGCAGCGGCTCGATTCGCAAGCGCATTGGGCCGGGGCCGCACTGTTGCCCGCTGAAATGGTGGCGTCGGTTGCTGCCGGCCTCGGAGAGTGGGAATTGTCGGGCACGCTGGTGCGTGCGGCCATCGAATCGGGCGCGGACCGGATTTCTGTCGAGTCGGTGCCGGTCTATGCGCCGAACCGCCGTCGCACGGTGCCGATGCTGTGGTCGGTGCCGCGCGATCAGCAGGCGATGGCGCTGGCGACCGACAGCCTGATCGCCGCCGCGCAGAAGGGCTGCCTCGACTGGCCGGCGCGGTTTCTGCATCCGCCGATCGAGAATGCGCTGGTCAGGTTGCTGCTGCCGACGCCCGTCAGCCCGAATGCAGTCACGCTGTTCAGCGCCGTTCTGGGGTTTGCGGCGATGTGGCTGTTTGCGGTCGGCCAGCCTCTCTGGGCGCTTGCGCTCGTGCTGATCGTCGGCCCGCTCGACGGCGTCGACGGCAAGCTGGCGCGGGTCAGGCACCAGTTCTCACGTTGGGGCGACCTCGAACATGTCCTCGACAAGGTGCTGGAATATGGCTGGTTCATCGCGCTCGGCTGGTGGCTGTCGGCCATCCACGGCACGGCGGTCTGGCTGGCGATCGCCGGCATCATCATCTTCGCCCTGTCGGAAGCGGCGTCCGGCGAATTCTTCCGCCGCTTCACCGGCCGCCAACTCGACGACTGGGGCCCGTTCGAACGCCGGTTCCGCCTGATCGGCGGCCGCCGGAACACCTTCTTCTGGACACTGTTGCCTTTCGGCATCCTTGGCCAGTGGTGGCTTGGCGTGCTGTGGATTCTGCTTTATGCCACAATCACTTTTGCGGTATCGCACTGGCGCTTCTGCCGCGCCATCGGTGAATATGGCCGCTCGATCAGCGCCGAGGTGCGCGGCAATTTTGCAGCGACCGCGTATGATTTCTTGCCGAAGGGCAAGCCAGAGGCTAGGTGACCGCGCATTGCATTTTCATGACGGCGGTATGACCGTTCCCTGAAAGGAAGATTCACCTCACATGACACCGATCAATGTCGCGATTGTGGGCGTCGGCAACTGCACGAGTTCGCTTGTTCAGGGGATCGCTCACTACTCGAACGGCGGCGCCAACGACGCCATTGGCCTGAGCCACTGGGAAGTCGGCGGCTGGCGGCCGAAGGACATCCGCATCGTGGCGGCGTTCGACGTCGATCAGCGCAAGGTGGGGCGCGACGTGGCTGACGCCATTTTTGCCAAGCCGAACTGCACCACCGTGTTCTGCGACCATGTCGAGCCGACGGGCACCATCGTGCAGATGGGCGCCGTTCTCGACGGTGTCGCGCCGCACATGCTCGAGGCGCCGGAACAGCGCAGCTTCCGCGTGTCGGATGCGCCGCAGCCGACGCTCGACGAAGTTGTCGAGGTGCTGAAGCGCAGCAACGTCGACGTGGTGATGAACTACCTGCCCGTGGGCAGCCAGAAGGCGACCGAATTCTACGCCGAAGCAGCGCTCAGGGCGCGGGTTGCTTTCGTGAACAACATGCCGGTGTTCATCGCGTCGAACCCGGAATGGGCCAAGCGCTTCGCAGATGCCGGCGTGCCGCTTATCGGCGACGACATCAAGGCGCAGGTGGGGGCAACGATCGTGCACCGCACCCTTACCGACCTGTTCGCCCGGCGTGGCGTCAAGCTGGAGCGCACCTACCAGTTGAACACCGGCGGCAACACCGACTTCCTGAACATGCTGGCGCGCGAGCGCCTCGAGTCGAAGAAGATCTCGAAGACCGAAGCCGTGCAGTCCGTCGCCGAGCGGCGGCTCGAGGCAGACGACATCCACGTCGGCCCGTCGGACTATGTGGCCTGGCAGAACGACAACAAGGTCTGCTTCCTGCGCATGGAAGGGCTGCTGTTCGGCGGCGTTCCGATGAACCTCGAACTGCGCCTTTCGGTCGAAGACAGCCCCAACTCGGCGGGTGTCGCGATCGATCTGATCCGTTGTGCGGCGCTTGCGCGCCAGCGCGGCATCGGCGGCGTCATCGACGCTCCGTCGTCGTCGTTCTGCAAGCACCCGCGGCACCAGCTTCCCGATCAGGACGCGCACACCGACCTCGAGGCGTTCATCCACGCCGACGCACAGAAGCTGGCGGCCGGCACGCGCCACTGAGGCGCGGCAGCCGAACGCCCGTGCCCTGCGCGAACCCTGCATGACCGGGCCGACAGCGATCATTCTTGCGGCGGGGGCTGGCTCACGCCTCAGGTCGGTGGCGCCGGTGAAACCGCTCGTCGATGTCGGTGGCCGCCCGCTGATCGCCCACGCCATCGCGTCGATGAAGGCTGCTGGTGTCGGGCGGGTTGCGGTCGTCGTCGGCTATCAGGCCGACGCGATCGAAGCCGCGGTCCGCGATGCGCCATTGCCCGTCAGCATCGTGGATAATCCGCAGTGGGCCGATACGCCCAATGGCGTGTCGCTGCTGGCGGCGCGCGAACATGTGTCGGCTGGCAGCCTGCTGATGATGGCCGATCATCTGCTGTCGGCGCAGCTCGTGGCGCGGCTGATCGCGGGCGCATCGTCGCCGCTGGCGCTTGGTATCGATCGGCGGCTCGGGCATCCCGATGTCGATGAATCCGACGTGACACGGGTGCGCACACGCGATGGAATGATCCGCGCGATCGGCAAGCATCTGAAGGTCTATGACTGCTACGACACCGGCCTGTTCCGCATCGGGCCGGAACTGATGGCTGCGCTCGATGGTCTGTCGTCGCCCAGCCTGTCGGAAGGCGTGTCGATCATGGCGCGTGCCGGGCAGGCGCAGGCCGTCGATATCGGCGATGCGCCGTGGCTGGATGTCGATGATGCCCGCGCACTGGCGATCGCGAGGGCGCAATGGGCCGCATGAGGAACTGGTTGGGCGCGCTGTTGCTGCTGGTGGCTGCACCAGCCGTGGCCGATCCGTGGGTCGGGCCGGGCGATGCGCGCCTGCGGACCGACATCGAACTGCTGGCCGCGCATGGCTATATCCTTGGCCCGATCGACGCCTGGCCGCTGCCATGGTCGCAGATCAATCGCGGCCTCGACCGGGCGCGGGCCGACACCGCATTGCCGCCACATCTGCTGGCGGCAGTCAACCGGATCGCAGCCCTTGCCGAACACAACCGGCAGACCAACCATTACGAGGTAAGGGCCTCGGCGACGAACGAAGCGGCGCTGGTGCGCACCTTCGAGCGAGTCGCCCGCAACCCCGGCGAGGTGTCGGCGCTGGCGTCGCACGATCGCGGTGCGTTGCACGTCACGTGGGGCGGAAGCTGGCAGAGCGGCGGAACCGATGGCCGCCCGGCCACGCAGCACGGCAACGGCTTTGCGCCGGATGGCAGCTACGCGGCGCTGCGGATCGGCGACAACTGGGCGCTCTATGGCGGCTGGATCGATACCTGGTGGGGGGCCGGACAGGATGGCGCGATGCTGTTCTCGACCAGCGCACGGGCATTCCCGCGCATCGGATTCCGCCGGTTGGAGCCATTCAACATCGACGCGCCGCTGCTGCGGCGGCTTGGGCCGGTCAGCTTCGACATGTTCGTCGGCATGGCCAATGAACAGCGGGATTTCGACAATCCCCTGATCCTTGGCATGCGCTTCGCCTTCCAGCCGACGCCGTGGTTCCAGATGGGTCTGAACCGTGGCTTGCAGCTTTGCGGCAAGGGCCGCCCGTGCGACGCCCGCACCATCGGCCGGGCGCTGATCGGCTTCGGAGACTTCGACAATACCGGGACACTCGATGAACCGGGCAACCAGCTTGGCGGCTTCGACATGAGCTATCGCCGGCCGATCGGCAACACCGGGCAGATCCTGAAACTGTCGTTCGCCACCACCGCCGAGGATGCCGACAATATCCTGATCGAACAATTCGCCCGGCAGATCGGCGCAGGGATTTCCGGCCCGGTAGGCAGCAACGGCGCGCTGCTCGATGCGGGTTTCGAATATGTCGACAGCCAGGCCGCCCGTTTTCTGGGCAGGCTTATGGGCGGCCAGACATGGCCCGGTTCGACCTACAATAATTTCATCTACAAGGACGGCTGGACCTATGGGCGGCGGCCGCTGGGCCTGTCGCTCGATGGCGATGCGCGGGCGATGACCATGTATGCCGCGCTGACCGACAACCGAAACCGGCGCTGGAATCTGGCGGCACGCCACATCGTGCTGAACGTGGCGGCCCAGCCCAGCTATCGTATCTCGCAATCGCGCGAGGAGATCGTGCAGTGGGAAGGCGGCGTGAACTGGCCGACGGCGTTCGGCGACATCAAGGCAGCGACCCGGCTGCAATATAATGCGCCCAACACGCCGAACCGCGATCCGTTGCTGGTGCAGGGCGAAATCGGCCTGACTTCACGCTTCTGATCGGCCGTCTGCCTATCGAACGGCACGCACGCGTGACCGAACCTCACTATTCCAAGGCGTTGCAGCCTGCGCACCAGAGGTCTATCGAAAGGCCGCTCACAGAGGAGGTGCAGGACATGGTTAACAGAATTCCCCTCGCGTTCGGTTGCATGACGGCGCTGGCATTGCTTGCCGCCTGCGGATCGAAGCCCGCAGAAGCGCCGCCGGCCGAGACAACGACCCCTGCCGACACGGCCGCTGCCCCGGCCGAAACTGCTGCGCCCGCCGCCGATGCGGCTGCAACGCCCGCTGCGGCCCCGTCGGCTGACGCTGCGGCGCCTGCCGCAGGCCTCGTCACGGTAAGTGTCGGCGGGCTGACGGGCCATGCCGATGCCGGCAAGAAGGTGTTCAACCAGTGCGCGGCCTGCCATTCGATGACCGAAGGCAAGAATGGTGTAGGCCCGTCGCTGTTCAACGTGGTCGGCGCCCACGCCAGCCATTCGGCCGGGTTCAACTACTCCAAGGCGAACCACGCCAGCGGCATCACCTGGACCGAAGACAAGCTGTTTGAATATCTCCAGAACCCACGCACCACCGTTCCAGGAACGACGATGGCCTTTGCCGGTATCGCCGACCCGCAGAAGCGCGCCGATGTGATTGCCTTCCTGAAGGCGAACGGCAAGATTAGCTGATCAGCCGTCGATGGCGCCCGCCATCAACCGGTAGCTCTCCAACCGGTCGGCGTGGTCGTGCACGATGTTGACCAGCATCATCTCGTCTGCCGCATAGGCTGCCGCCTTGCGCGCCAGTTCCGTGCGGCAGGCGTCAGCCGTGCCGACGATCGGCCTTCGGGCGCCTGGTACCGGCGCGGGGTTGGTGTCAAGCCAGTCGATTGCGGCATCCGGGTGCGGGACGGCGATCTGCCGCCCGGTTGCCAGATGCGCCAGCATCATGCGCGACGGGGCCGCCAGCCATTGCGCACGCGCAGTGGTGTCGGCCGCGATCAGCCAGCAGCACACCGCAACATACGGGTGGGCCGCGCGCGACGATGGTCGGAAGCACTGCCGGTAGCGCTCGGCCAGTTCCGGCGTTTCGCCGGCGATGAAATCGGCAATGCAATAGGGAAGCCCCAGCGCACCGGCGAGGGTGGCGCTGTCGGCGCTGGAGCCGAGCATCCAGACTTCGGGCTGGTTCGGCGTGCCGGGCAGCATGGCCGAAAGGTGGCGGAATGGGTGGTCAGGAGGCAGGGCGCCATCGAAATGGCCAAGCAGTTCGGCCACCTGTTCGGGGAAGGCGTGGGGCGCACGCTGACGCCTGTCCTGCTGCAGGGCGTAGGCGGTCAGCGGGTCGGAGCCGGGTGCTCTGCCCAGCCCAAGGTCGATCCTGCCGGGAAAAAGGCCCGCCAGCATCGAGAAGCTTTCCGCGATCTTGAATGGCGAATAGTGCGGCAGCATCACCCCGCCGGTGCCGATGCGGATGGTTCGTGTTGCCTGCGCCAGCAGCGCCAGCATCAGTTCGGGCGAGGCCGACGCCAGTGCCGGGGTCGCGTGGTGTTCGGCCATCCAGAAGCGGTGATAACCAAGCGCGTCAGCAAGTTGCGCCAGTTCGATGCTGTTCCGCAACGCCTGCCCGCCGCTGCCGCCTTCCCTGATCGGGGACTGATCGAGAACCGATAACCGCATCCCGGCTGTATCCGACATTTCCGAGACCGAAGGAACTATGCTTCAGACGAGGCCGAGCACCTCTCGGGCGATCGCCAGCACCCGGTCGCGATCGGCCGGGAAACCCCGGTCGAGCCATCGCGCCTCGACTTCGGCCAACCTCCGCGAGACGGCCGGGCCGGGGATCAGCCCCATGGCGATCAGATCCTTGCCCGATATCGGCATGCGTGGCCGTTGCCATGTGCGCAACTGCCCAAGCCATACGGCGGCGCGCGGGTCCGCCGTCAGCAGCAGCCGGTCTGTCGCAGCATCCGCGCCAATCCGGTAGGCGAGGGTGCGGGGGTCTTTGGGCACCGCCTCGCGCGAGGCGCCCTGCACGAGTCGCGCCCGGTCAGCGTTCGAAAGTTTCAGCCTTGCAGCGACCAGATCGGCGACGGTGGCATCCGCAGGCAGCATCGCGGCCAGCCGGCGCAACGGATTGGGTTCGGCCTTCGCGTCGGCCTCGGACTGGATCAGCCCGCGCAGTCCCGGCAGTGCTGCATCGTCGATCTCTGGCAGGACCGGCCGCAGGATCGCCCGATCCAGCATGACGGCGACTGTTGGCGCGGGCGACGGCAGTGCCAGAAGTTTCAGCAGCTCGTCGCGGATCCGTTCCCGGGAAAGCGCCATCAGGTCGTTGGCGCGGGCGGTGCATGCGGCAAGCGCCGGTTCGTCGGGTGTGGTTGCGAAGCGTGCCGTGAACCGGAAGAAGCGCAGGATGCGCAGATGATCTTCGGCGATGCGCTGGAACGGGTCGCCGATGAAACGCACGCGATGCGCCGCCAGATCGGCAATGCCGTCGAAATAATCGAACAGTTCGCCGGTCAGCGGGTCAGCATACAAGGCGTTCATCGTGAAGTCACGGCGCGCCGCATCTTCGGCCCATGCGTCGGTGAAGGCGACTTCGGCATGGCGGCCGAAGGTCTGCACATCGCGCCGCAGCGTCGTCACCTCGTAGGGGGCGCCGCCGACGACCGCAGTGACGGTGCCATGCTGAAGCCCGGTGGGCACGGCGCGGATGTCGGCCGCCTCCAGCGCCTCGATCACTTGTGGCGGGGTCAGCCGTGTCGCAAGATCGACATCGGCGACCGGCAGCCCAAGCAAACTATCGCGGACGACGCCGCCAACCAGCCGGGTTTCACCCTGGTTTGCGCCCAGCGTTTCGAGCAGGCGCCGAAAGCCCGGCCGACGCCCGAGCGAAGCGACATCAAGCGCCGTCATCGGATGCGTGTCGCCAGATTTACCAGCATGCCAGCCGTTGCCCCCCAGATCGTTCGACCCTTCCATTCGATCACATAATAACGGCGCATGCGCCCCTGCCAGATCGCTTCACGCAGCAGATGGTTTGCCGGGTCCAGCACAAAGTCCAGCGGAACTTCGAAAATGTCGGCCACTTCGTCGGGGTTGGCCTTCAGGGCCGGGCGTTCGGGCAGCAGGCCGACGACAGGGCGCACCTCGTAGCCGGTGCCGGTGCGATAGGGATCAGACAGGCCGATCACCTGTACATCGGCTGGCGAAAGGCCAACCTCTTCATTGGCTTCCCTCAGGGCGGCAGCGATCGGGCCATCGTCTCCGGCGTCGATGCGGCCGCCCGGAAACGCCACTTGCCCGGCATGTTTGCTGAGGTTCGGTGTGCGGGTGGTCAGCAACAGGCTGGGCTGGCCGGTGTCGATGATCGGAACCAGCACGGCCGCAGGCACCAGCCTTGCGGGGCTGGGCAGGCCGTGGCCCGGGCCGATATCGCCATCGCCCTGAATGGCTGCCCGCGCCGGTTTGTCGAGACCAGTGCGGATCCGTTCAATCAGCGAAGGCAAAGAATGCGCCCCCGCTCCACAGGCCTAGCGGCCCGTCCGCCTGCTCCTGCTCGTCGAAGGCCAGTTCCGCCAGTTCGTAGAAGACGGCGCGCGTGATCAGTGCATCCAGCGCGCGCCCGCTGGTGCCGCGAACGCGCAGATAGGGCCGAGGGGTGCCGTCGGCCGCAGTATCCAGCCGAAGGGGGTTGTCGGCTCCGGCGAGGATGATGTCGTCGGTCAGCAGCCGGAACGCCAGCGAGCGTTGCTTTCCTTCGCCTTCGCTTTTCACCTCGACCGCCAAAAATGGCGCGTCCTCGACTTCGATAGAAAGCTTTTCGACCGGTGTGACCAGCACGAAGCTGCCGTCGTCCTCGCGGCGGAGGATGGTCGAGAACAGCCGGACGAGCGCCGGCCGTCCGATCGGGGTGCCGCCGTGATACCATGTTCCGTCGGCGCGGATGCACATGTCGCTGTCGCCGCAGTGGGTGGGGTTCCAGCTATCGACGGGCGGCAACCGGCGTTCGGCAACGGCGCGCGCGATGTCGGCCAGCGTTGCTTGCGCCAGATCCGGGGGTGCGGCCTGAATGAGCGGATCGTCGGTCGGCATACCATGCAGATGATGCCGGCAGGCGCGGGCGTCAAGCGCTCGCGCCCGTCTGCGGCATTGCTGCTTCAGGCGGCGCTGGCCTTGCCGGGGGCATCGTCGGTTGCGGCAGGCGCCGAGAGCTTGGCCGGGCCGCGTAGCCGATGGCCGTTGCGTGCGCGCAGCAACAGGCGTGCGCGATCGACCGGCCCCGGCAGCGCCCATTCGGCGGTATGGCGCGCGGAAAAGCCCCAGCGGCCATAATATGGCGCGTCGCCGATCAGCATCGCCGGCAGGTGCAGCTTGTCCAGTTCGGCGAGTGCCAGATCCATCAGCCTTGCGCCGATGCGTTCGCCCCTGCGATCGGGGTGCGAAACCAGCGGGCCAAGAAGCGCGATCTGGCGTGTGACGCCGACGCCCTGCCATTCCAGTTCCCAGCATTCGACGCTGCCGACCAGCTCTTCCCCGTCGAGGACGACGAAGCTGGCGCTGTCGATGCACTTTGCCCCTTCGCGCAGAATCGAGGCGGTGCGGCGGCGGCGCGCCGGGCCGAAGCAAAGATCGAGAAGCCGGTCGACGGCCTCGGGCGAAGTTGCATCATGTGGTAGAAAGTCCATGGGCTTATCCATGCAGCAGCAGGGTTACAGGATCATGTCGGTTAGAGAGATCCGGAGGCTGATCTTGCCTCCACCGGATGGCCGCCAGCCACCCGCCCGCCGCGCCCCCCGGATACAGCCGGGGAGGGCACGGCGGTCAGCCGCGTCGCATGTTCCGTTTGACAGCGTAGCCCTGCATGATGTCTGCGCTATAGAGAGGCTGGCGGGGAAAGGAAAGACCCCCGGAAAGGGCTGCTGATGAAACTCTTTGATATGTCGAAGGCGCCAAATCCCCGGCGCGTGCGCATCTTTCTGGCCGAGAAGGGCATCGCAATCGAAACGGTGCAAGTCGATATCGTGGCTGGCGACAACCTTCTTCCCGATTATCTTGCCATCAATCCGCGCGGGCTGGTGCCGACGCTGGTGCTCGATGACGGGCAGGTCCTCGATGAATCGCTGGCGATCTGCCGTTATTTCGAAGCAGTGCAACCAGAACCCAATCTGTTCGGGCGCGATGCGCTGGAACAGGCGCGCGTCGAGCAGTGGCAGCGGCGGATGGAACTGGACTTCTTTTTTGCGGTGGCCGCCGTGTTCCGCAATACCGCGCCCGCCTACGCCAACCGCGCGATGCCCGGACCGGGGCCGGCCACCCCGCAAAGCGCAGAGGCAGCCGAACGCGGTATGGCGCAGGCAAAAATCTGGTTGGACCGGCTGGAACAGCGGCTGAAAGGCCGCGAGTGGATCGCCTCGGATCGCTTCAGCGTGGCTGACATCACGGCCTTCGTGACGCTGGATTTTGCCAAGTGGGTGGGCCTCAGGGCAGGGCCGGATCATCCCAATGTGCAGGCCTTTCACGCCCGCGTGAAGGAACGCCCTTCGTCAGCCGCCTGACGCGTCATCCCCGCTGGCGTCGGCATCGCCTGCGCGCGGTTCGCCGGTCGGGGCTTCATCGGGCCGATCCAGCCAGCGGGCGCCATGTTCCTCGGCCAGACGGCCGACGTCTTCGGCGTGGTCGATCTGTTCGAAGCGCAAGCGGTCGATGCCTTCGTCCTTCAGGCGCCACGAAAGCACCATGCGGGGGGCAACGAAGCTGACTTCGGCCGGGGCCACCCGCATGTCGGCGCCGAACAATATTGCTTCGGCAACGATCCTGTCGCCCAGCCAGACCAGCGCACGGCGGTTGGTCAGCATATAGCGCGCCCGCGCCCGCGCGCTGGAACGCAGCCAGACGGGCAGGGCAATGATCGCAAACATGCCGACAAGCATCACCAGGATCAGCGGCAGTGCGCCTGCGTCGGGTTTGCCGGCGAATTCCGAACCGGCGAAATGCGGCCGGATCAGCTCGACAGCCAGCATCGTCAGCAGGCCCAGCAGCAGCACGAAGCCCGCAAGCTCGGCCAAGCGCCGCTTCTGCATGGCGGGCCGGCCTTCCCACAGGATGGTTTCGCCTTCGCCGGGGCGCGCCGGGATACCTGCCCGGGCGGCAGCCGCGTGCGCACCTGCCGCGATTGCTTCACCTGCGGCCATCTGGCTGGCTTCAGGCCGCATCTCTCAGCGTTCGACGGTCAGCGCGATCCCCATGCCGCCACCGATGCACAGGGTGGCAAGGCCCTTTTTCGCGTCGCGGCGCTGCATTTCGTGCAGCAGCGTGACAAGAATCCGTGCGCCCGATGCGCCGATCGGGTGGCCGATGGCGATGGCGCCACCATTCACATTCAGCTTGTCCGCATCCAGCCCCAGTTCCTGGCCGACCGCCAGTGCCTGTGCGGCGAAGGCCTCGTTCGCTTCGACGAGGTCGAGGTCGGCGACGGTCCAGCCGGCCTTTTCCAGCGCCTTGCGCGATGCCGGGATCGGCCCGAGGCCCATCACCGCCGGATCGACGCCGCACGACGCCCAGCTTTTCACCTTTGCCAGAACCGGCGCGCCACGGCGCCTGGCCTCGTCGGCGGACATCAGCACCAGTGCCGCCGCGCCGTCGTTCAGGCCCGAGGCATTGGCCGCAGTCACCGAGCCGTCCTTCTTGAAGGCGGGCTTCAGGCCGGCCATCGCGGCAACGGTCGCGCCGTCGCGGATATATTCGTCGGTGTCGACCACGACGTCGCCCTTGCGGCCCTTGATCGTGACCGGCGCGATTTCCGCCTTGAACCGGCCGGCGTTGCGGGCGGCTTCGGCCTTGTTCTGCGAGCTGGTGGCGAACTCGTCCTGCGCTTCCCGGCTGATCTGGTAGCGCTCGGCGATGTTTTCGGCGGTGACGCCCATGTGATAGCCGTTGAAGGCATCCCACAGGCCGTCCTTGATCATGGTATCGACCAGTTCCAGCGCGCCCATCTTCTGGCCCGAGCGCAAGGCCTGCGCATGCTGGCTGAGCGACATGTTTTCCTGCCCGCCCGCGATCATCACGGATGCGTCGCCGTTGCGGATGGCCTGTGCCGCAAGCGCGACGGCGCGCAGACCGGAACCGCACACCTGATTGACGCCCCAGGCCGGCACTTCCTGCGCGACACCGGCCGCGATCGACGCCTGCCGGGCCGGATTCTGGCCTTGCCCGGCAGTCAGCACCTGGCCAAGGATCACTTCGCCGACGTCGGCGCCGGTGATGCCGGCATCGGCCATCGCGGCAGCAATCGCCACGCGGCCCAGTTCATGGGCGGGCACGGAAGACAGGCCGCCGAGAAAGCTGCCGACGGCGGTGCGGCGTGCAGAGGCAATGACGACTTCGGTCATGATCGTTCCTTCCCGGAAAACTGGTTCGCCCAACCTCTAGTGTCGAATCCGGTGCAGGGCAACGGCCGGTCAGGCGCCTTGCGTGCCAGTGCCACCACGCCCTGCCAGCATGCGCCGCAGCGTATCGTCGCGAAGGAGGTAATGGTGAACCAGCGCCGCCACGGCGTGCAGACCGATCAGTGCATATCCGATGGTGCCGATCGTTTCGTGCAGCCCTTCAAGCTGTTGCGCAAGCGCTTTATCGGCGCCGATCAGTTGCGGCAGGTGCAGCCCGAAGAACGGAATCTCGCGCCCCTTGGCGCTGAGCGTCAGCCACCCCAGCAACGGCATGGCCAGCAGGAACCCATACAGGGTGATATGCATCGCTGATGCAAGCGCCGCCAGGTATCGCGGGGGCGTGGGCTGGATGGGCGGCGTGACACCGATTCCACGCGCAGCGAGCCGAAGCCAGATGATCGTGAATATCAGCAGTCCAAGCATGAAATGCCACTGCTTCATCGTCTCCCGGCCATCGCTGCCTTTGGGGAAGATGCCGCGAAATTCGATCAGCGCATAAACCGCGATCATCAGCACCAGCGTGAGCCAGTGCATCCGGATAATCGTCTTGCTGTAGGTGGTGGCGGGATGTTGATTGGTCATGGTCCCCTCCTGGAACAGAGGTGCCGCGCAGTCGTGCATTGCGGCTTCCGTTGTTCGAATGTCGTATAATTAGTCCTGTTTTGCAATGAGTTGTATTGTGTGCGACACTGTGTGCGTCGTCAGCTTGCGGTCAGTCTGGCAGGCTATTCTGGTGGCCGCCTGCCGGTGTCTGCGCAGGTGGAGCGCGATAGCTGCGCGAGGCACGGGGGGCATGGCATGCGGGTTCTTGTGGTCGAGGACAATGCGCGCCTTGCTGCATTGCTGGCCGATGGCCTTGGGCGGCGGGGGTTTTCCTGCGACATCGCCGCAAGCCTCGCCTACGCCGACGACGCGATCAGCGGCGCAACCTATGATGCGATCGTGCTGGATCTGGGCATGCCCGACGGCGACGGTGTCGAATGGCTGAAACAGCGGCGACGCCAGCAGCATCTGCCGCCAGCCATCATCCAGACGGCGCGCGGCGGTCTGGAGGACAGGGTGACGGGACTGGACGCAGGCGCCGACGACTATGTGGTGAAACCGGTCGAAATCGACGAGCTGGCGGCGCGTATCCGGGCGCTGTTGCGCCGGCCAGGGCCACGCGCGCCAGTCTCTCTGGAGGCCGGGCGTCTGCGATTCGACACATCCACCCGGATCGCCAGCGCCGACGGGCGCACATTCGACTTGTCGCGCCGCGAGGCGGGCTTGCTGGAACTGCTGATGCGGCGCGCCGGAAGCGTCGTCCGCCGCGAGGCGATCGAGGATGCGCTCTACAGCTTCAACGAGCCGGTAACATCGAACGCGGTCGAGGCGGCGATGTCGCGGCTGCGCCGTCGGCTGGACGAAGCGGGCGCCGGCGGCCTGCTGCATACCATTCGCGGCGTCGGTTACATGCTGAAGGACGATATGCCGAAGGACGGCGGCCAATGACGCACAGGCGCTCGGTGACACGGCGGCTGAAGCAGGGGCTGGGGCTGGTCACGCTGGTCGGGATGGTGCTGCTGCTGGCAGCCGTCGCCTTCTTTTACTGGAAGCCGCTCAGCGCACTTCCCGCGCCCGAGGCCGCCCGGCTGTCTGTCGTCGAGATGCTGGACCATGTGGCCCTGCCGCTGGCGGTGCTGATGGGACCGGTGGTCTATGTAGCGCTGAGCGTGATCCGGCAGGCCTTCCGCCCGCTGGAGGAAGCCGCCGAGCAGATCGAGGCGGCGCGCGGCCATGAGCGCGGTTTTCGTATCGACGGTTCGCGTATGCCGACCGAGGCGCTGCCGTTCGTCGATGCGGTGAACGATCTTCTGGGCAGGCTCGACAATGCAGCCCATCGGCACGAAGCGTTCGCTGCCGACGTTGCGCACGAACTGCGCACGCCGCTTGCAGTGCTGTCGCTCGAACTCGACCGGCTGGAGCATGGCGGGGTAGGGTCGGCCGACGCCGCCCGCCTGAAGGCGGATGTGGCCTCCATGCGGAGGCTGGTCGAACAACTGATGCTGCTGGCGCAGGTCGATGCGGCTGCTGCCGCCCAGATGGCATGGGAGGAAGTCGCGCTTGCAGCGGTGGCGGCGGATGTCGTCGAACTGATGGCGCCGTCGATCATTGCATCGGGCCGAACCATCGCGCTGGAAGCAGGCGACGAAGCGATCACCGTGCGGGGGCGGCGCGAGGCCATCGCAGCGGCGTTGCGCAATCTGATCGAAAACGCCGCCCGCGCAACACCCGAGGGTGGATCGATCCGGGTGCGTATCGATGCCGCAGGGCGGATCGTCGTTGCCGACGACGGGCCGGGCCTTGCCCCTGAACGTCTGCGCGACCTTGTGCAGCGGCACCGGCGAGCCGATCACGCCAGCCGCGACGGCGCAGGCCTTGGCCTTGCGATCGTCGACCGCATCATGGCGGCGCACGGCGGCGTGCTGGAAACCCGGCCGGAAGCGCGCGAACTGGTGCTTTGTTTCGGCCACGGTGTCAGGGATCCGTCAGCTTCGGCCGCTAGCTGGGCCGCATGTTGAAACGGAACCATCTGCTGGCGGCTGCTGCGACGATCCTGCTGGCAGGAGCCGGCCTGTGGTGGTGGAATGGCCAACGTGGCGACGATGCGCCTGCACCGGCTGACGCTGCTGCTGCAAAGACGCCCGCCGGACTGCTGGCCGTCGATCCGGCGCACGCCAAACAACTGGGCATCGAGGCCCAGCCCGCAGAAGCGGCTGCCGAAATGCCGCTTGCCACCATCCCCGCGCAAATCCAGCCGCCTGCAAACGCACGGGTTGCGGTTGCAGCCACCTTCCCCGGTGTCGTGCTGCGCACCCTCGTCGTCGAGGGGGATGCCGTCCGGCAGGGGCAGCCGATGGCCGTTATTTCCAGCCGCGACGTGCTGACCATGGGGGCCGAGCGCAAGCGGGCCGCCGCGCGCATGGGGGTGGCGCGTTCCAACGCCGCCCGGTTGGGGCAGCTTTCGCGTGAAGGCATCATCGCCGCCGCCCGCGCCGACGAAGCCGATGCAGCCCTTGCCGAAGCCGAGGCCGATTTCAGTGAGAAGTCGCGCATCCTGAACGCAGTTCACGCCGATGGAACGGCCGGAACCTACACACTGGTTGCACCGATCGCAGGCCGGGTAACAGCTGCTGCAATCCACGCCGGAGACCCGCTGGACGGCACGACCGCGCCCTTCGTCGTCGATGCGGCGCATCGCTATGAGGTGGCGGGGCAACTGCCGGGGCGGCTGGTGGGCGCAGTGCGGCCGGGCATGGTGGCCCGCGTCGGCGAAGTGCGCGGGCAGGTGACGGCGGTTGGCACCACGATCGATCCTGAAACCCGTTCCGCCAGCCTGAAGGCTGCGGTTCCTGCCGGGCCGGGGCTGATTTCGGGTGGCGCGACGAGCGTTACCATTCTGGGGTCTGCGCCCTCGGGCGCGGTCTCGCTGCCGGTGGCGGCGGTCACGACGCTTGATGGCAAAACCGTCGTGTTCGTCGAACGCGAAGGCGGGTTTTCCGTTCGCGATGTGAAGGTGGCCGCCGCCGATCGCGGCACGGTCGTCGTGCTTTCGGGCCTCTCGTCCGGCGAGCGTGTGGCGATCTCCGGCGTCAGCGCGCTGAAGTCGCTGGCGCTCGGGCAATAGGGGCGCACATGCTCGGCAGACTTGTTGCTGTTGCGCTGTCGTGGCGCGTGCTGGTGCTGGCGATTGCCGCATGTGTGGCGGCGCTGGGCGCGTGGGCGTTCGCCAACCTTCCGGTCGATGCCTATCCCGACATCGCGCCCGCGCAGGTGAAGATCATCCTGAAGGCGCCCGGCATGACGCCCGAGGAGGTGGAAAGCCGTATCATCGCGCCGATCGAGATGGAGATGCTGGGCCTGCCACGGCAGTCGATCCTGCGGTCGATGGCGAAATATGCGATTGCCGACATCACCATCGATTTCGCCGAAGGCACGGATATCTACTGGGCGCGCCAGCAGGTGGCGGAACGCCTGTCGGGCGTGATGGCCGACTTGCCGGGATCGGTCAGCGGCGGGCTGGCGCCCATCTCGACACCGCTTTCCGACATCTACATGTTCACCATCGAAGGCCCGCTGTCGTTGGCCGAGAAGCGCGAACTGCTGGACTGGACGATCCGCCCGGCGCTGCGCACGGTGCCGGGCGTCGCCGATGTGAATGCGCTGGGCGGCTTTGTGCGCACCTTTGAAGTGCGCCCCGATCCGGTGGCGATGGCGAGCGCCGGCGTTTCCGTCGACGACATCCGGCAGGCGATCGAAAGCGGTAATCGCAACGACGGTGCCGGGCGGCTGACCAGCGGCGAGGAATCGCTGATCGTTCGCGCAGTCGGCGCCATCCAGACCGAGGACGACCTGCGCGCACAGGTTCTTGCCAGCCGCAACGGCCGCATTCTGCGGCTGGGCGATGTGGCAACCGTCGGCACCGGGTCGCTGACGAGATACGGCGCAGTCAGCCGCAACGGCCACGAGGAAGCGGTCGAGGGGCTGGTTATCGCCTTGCGTGGCGCGGATGCCCGCAAGGTGGTCGATGGCGTGCGCGACAGGCTGATCGAAATTCAGCGCACGATGCCGCCGGGCACGCATGTCGATGTGTTCTACGACCGGTCGGACCTGATCCAGCGCGCGATCGGCACGGTGGAAAAGGCACTTCTGGAAGCGACGGTGCTGGTCGTTCTGCTGCTGATTCTGTTTCTGGGTGACTGGCGCGCGGCGACGATCGTCGCCTCGGTGCTGCCGATGGCGGCGCTGATCACCTTTCTGCTGATGCGCGGCGCCGGACTGTCGGCGAACCTCATGAGCCTTGGCGGCCTCGCAATTGCGATCGGGATGCTGGTCGATGGCGCGATCGTCGTCGTCGAGAATATCGTCGAGCGGCTGCAACGCCAGAACCCGGATGCGCCGCCCCGGCTGAACCTGATCTATCAGTCTGCGGCCGAGGTGATCGCGCCGGTGTCGGCGGGCATCATCATCATCGTGCTGGTGTTCCTGCCGCTGCTTTCGCTGGAGGGGCTGGAAGGCAAGCTGTTCGCGCCGGTTGCGCTGACGATCGTGTTCGCGCTTGCGGGTTCGCTGCTTTTGGCGCTGACGCTGGTTCCGGTGCTGGCTTCCTATGTGCTGAAGTCGGCGGGGCACGGCGAACCCTGGATCATGCGTCGCATAACGCCGCCCTATCGGCGGCTGCTGGATGCGGCGTTCCGCGCCCGTGGGCTGGTCTATGGGCTTGCCGGGGCGTCGCTGCTGGTCGCGGCGCTTGCCTATGGCGCAGTCGGCAAGACGTTCATGCCGACAATGGACGAGGGTTCGGTGATCGTGCAGCTTTCCAAGCTGCCTTCGATCAATCTGGCGGAATCCGTCCGGCTGGACATGGCGGTCCAGCGGGCGCTGATGAAGGTGCCCGAAGTCACCGATGTGATCGCGCGGGTGGGCACCGATGAAATCGGCCTCGATCCGATGGGTCTCAATGAAACCGACAGCTTTGTCCGGCTGAAGCCGCACGCCGAATGGCGGGGCGATCGCGACTTCATCGTCGATGAAATGCGCCGTGCCGTAGAAGGATTGCCGGGGATCGAGCCGAGCTTCACCCAGCCGATCGAGATGCGCGTTTCGGAAATGCTGACGGGGGCGCGCGGTGATCTGGCGGTGAAGATTTTCGGGCCGGATACGGCGACGCTTGCAACCCTTGCCAGCCAGACGCGGCACATTCTGGCAGGCGTGCGTGGCGCATCCGAAGTGCTGACCGTCGCCAACGACAGCGTCGACTATCTGCAACTTGAGATCGACCGTGCAGCAGCCGGCCGCTTCGGCATGCCGGTCGACCAGTTGCAGGACGCGCTGCGTTCACACGTCGAGGGGCTGGACGCGGGCATCGTTTCCGAGGGGCAGAAGCGGATCCCGATCATGATCCGGGGCGACGAGGCGCTGCGCGCCGACCCTGCGTCGTTTGCCGATCTGCAACTGCGCACGCCGGACGGCGTGCTTGCCCGCGTGAGCGACATGGCCCGCATCACACGCACCGAGGGTCCGGTAAAGATCGACCACGAAAACGGTTCGCGCTTTGCGCTGGTGCAGGCGTTCGTGTCGGGGCGCGATCTGGTCGGCTATGTCGATGAGGCGAAGGCGGCGGTAGCGGCGGGCGTCAAGCTGCCGGCCGGGTATCACATCGTCTGGGGCGGCCAGTTCGAGAACCAGCAGCGCGCGTCGGCGCGGCTGATGCTGGTGGTGCCGGTAGCGCTGGTGCTGATTTTCGGAATGCTGCTGGCGACGCTTGGCTCGTTGCGCGCTTCGTTGTTGATCCTGTTGAACATTCCGTTTGCGATGGTAGGGGGGATCGTCGCGCTCTGGGCGTCGGGCGAGTATCTTTCGGTGCCGGCTTCTGTTGGTTTCATCGCGCTGCTGGGGATCGCCGTGCTGAACGGACTGGTGCTGGTCTCGTGCTTCCGGCAGCTTCGCAGCGAAGGACTTTCGATGCACGACGCCGTGCGCCAGGGCGCCGAACGACGGTTGCGCCCCGTGCTGATGACGGCCAGCATCACCGCCTTCGGGCTGGTGCCGCTGCTGTTCGCCAGCGGTCCGGGTTCTGAAATCCAGCGGCCGCTGGCGATCGTCGTGATCGGCGGTTTGCTTTCCTCTACCCTGCTGACGCTGATCCTGCTGCCGATCCTGTTCGAACGCTTCGGCGAGGGACGCGCGGAGGCAATCGATGGCTGACGTGCTGATCAGCATGGCCTGCGCCGCCGAAGATGCCGAAGCCGTGGCGGCGGCGCTGCGGGCGGCCTGTGTCGCGCCGGTGCACATCCGGACAGACGCCGTCCTTGGGCGGGACTATTCCGACGCAGGCACCGCCGAGCAGGTGACGGGACGGCTCGAACGCACCGTCCTCGAACTGATCGTCGCCGAGGAAACGGCGGAAGCAATCGTCGAGGCGGCGGCAGGGGCAAGGCGCCGGCTTCCCATCCGTTGGCACATGACGGCTGTTCTGAAACGCGGGAGGGTCGAGTGACGGGAACCATCATGCGACCGCTGCCGGTCCGTTTGCTGCCGGTCCGTTTGCTGCTGGCCGGATTGCTGCTGTCGGCGTCGGTTGCGATGGCGCGGCCCGATCTTCCGCCCGAGGACAAGGTGATGGAGGCGCTCGACAATCATCCGGACGTTGCGTCTGCGGCGGCGATGGCGAGTGCCGCCCGTGCGCACGCCGACATGCTGGACCGGGGCAGCCACGAAATCACGCTTTCAGGCACATATTCGCGGCGCAGCATCGACCGGGAAGGGCGCTTCAACGAGTTCGACGGCAGCGCGACGCGCGCGTTTCGCCTGCCGGGGAAAGCCGCGCTTGACCGCGAGGCAGGGCGGCTTGGGGTCGAAGCAGCGGACAACCGCACCGCCGACGCCCGGCACCAGACGGCGCTGCTGCTGTCGGGCTTCTGGCACGACTGGCTTGCCGCAGGTGCGCTGCACGCGAACGACGGCGAGGCTGTCAAGTGGAGCGAGGCCGCACTGAAGGCAGTCCGCCGGCGGACCGAGATGCGCGATGCTTCGTCGCTCGACATCGATCTGGCGACGGCGGCACTGGCCGAAGCGCAGGCGCGGGCAGCGGATTCGCTTGCCCTTCGCGAACATGCGCGGGCGCTGCTTGCGGCAAGCTTCCCGGAAATCCCCCTGCCCGCATCGCCGCCAGAGCTGTATCTGCCCGAACTGCCGCCGCAGGATCTGCAATCGTTGCGCGATCAGGTGATCGAGAACAGCCATGAAATCCGCGCAGCCGAGCGCGAGGCCGAACGCATGGGGGTGGTCGCGCGGCGGGCGAGCGCCGACCGCATCGCCGACCCGTCGTTCGGCGTGCGGCTGTTCAGCGAACGCGGCGGAGAAGAACGTGGCGCCGGGCTGATCGCCTCGATCCCGCTGGGCGGCGGATATCGGCGTGCGGCGTCGGATCAGGCCGCCGCCGAGGCCAATGCGGCACGGATGGGCCTGGTGGCTGCCATCCGCGCGACGACTGCAACTGCGGATTCGGATCTGACGAACGCCCGCATGCGGCTGGATGGGTGGCGGCGGGCACAGGAATCCGCTGCCGCTGCAACCGAAGCCGAGCGGCGCACCGAGCGCGGATACCAGTTGGGCGAGATCGACCTTGCCGATCTGCTGATT
>NZ_DBNHFX010000119.1:0-1375 GCF_057137845.1 Sandaracinobacteroides sp.
GTCGATTCCGGCACCGGCTATGCGCAGCTTCTGGGCACAGTCGGCTACGACCAGATGGGATTCTTCATCAACTATGCGCCGGGCGTCGGCGATCCGGCCACCTTCTGGACGCTGGATGCCGCCGGCAATGTGATGGACAGCTTCGACATCACCGCGCTTGCGCCGATCTCGACACCGGGCGGCTTCAACGCCTTCGCGTTCCGTGGCGTCGCCTATGATGACGGCACCAAGATCTACGGCATGCGTTTCGGCGGCAACTACATCCTGCTGACCGGCACCGCCGACGGCGTTCCGCCGACGGGCGGCATTCCGGAACCCGCAACCTGGGCGATGCTGATCGCCGGCTTCGGCATGGTGGGCATGGCAGCCCGCCGCCGCAAGCAGGCGTTTGCCTGAAACGGTTCAGCCGGCGAAACCGCCGGCGGCCAGAAAATCCAGCTCCTCGGGTGTGGAAACACGCCCGAGGAGTTGGTTTCTGTGCGGGAAGCGGCCGAAGCGTTCGATCACGTCGCGGTGCAGAACCGCATAGCGCAGCCACTCACCGCCCAATGGCCGGATCAGATCGACAGCGCGATGCTGATCAGCCAGCCGTTCGGAATGTTCGAACGGCAGATAGAAAAAGATGCGCAGGTCTTCGGCGGTTGCCAGATCATGGCCCTGCCCGATCGCATCGTCGGCAAGGGCCATCGCCAGATCGTCGGTTACGAACATCCGCGCAGTGCCGCGAAAGGCGTTGCGCGGGAACTGGTCCAGCAGAATCATCAGCGCCAGCGCGCCTTCTGCACTTGCCTGCCAGCCCGCCAGCCCGCCGGCGGCGGCCTCCTCGTGCGCGGCAAGGAACCGCTGCCGGAAATCGGCGTCGAACGCATCGTTTTTCGCGAACCACGCCTTTGGCCCGGCGTCGCGCCAGAAACCGACGACTTCTGCGGCTGTTGTCATGGAATCCCCGTGATCTTGTGGGTTTGAAGGGAAAGCCGCCATTGCGGATGGGCAAGGCACCAGTCGATCGCGGCCTGCGTGTTGGCCAGCCGGTCCGGCCCGTCCATCGGCTGCACGAAGAAATGGCGAAAACCCCAGTCCGCGATCAGGTCCGGCAGCAGCGCGGCTTGCGGGAATACCAGCTTCAGTTCGTCACCCTGCTGCTGCACCACTTCCGTCCCGGCCTTGGGGCTGATGCACAGCCAGTCGATTCCGGCGGGCGCAGCGATGGTGCCGTTCGATTCGACGGCGATCCGGAAGCGGCGCGCGTGCAGGGCGTCGATCAGTGCCGCATCCAGTTGCAGCAGCGGTTCGCCGCCGGTGCAGACCACCAGCCGCTGTTCAAGCCCTTCCCCCCAGGCGGCTTCGACCGCATCCGCCAGTGCATCCGCCGTCT
>NZ_DBNHFX010000120.1:0-6588 GCF_057137845.1 Sandaracinobacteroides sp.
GCGAGAGTTGCGGGTTGCGCTGGTCGCCGCGCCAGTAGGCGCCGGACACCCGCGTGAGCTTGAAGGCCGCCGGATCGAGCCTGCCGGTGCTGGGGAGGTGCGGGCCGCGGCACATGTCCATCCAGTCGTCGCCGGACCAGTAGACGGAGAGTTCCTCGCCCTCGGGGAGTTCGTTGGCCCATTCGGCCTTGAAGGTTTCGCCCTGACGGCGCCAGGTTTCGATCAGGGCGTTTCTGGACCAGATCTCGCGCCGGAGCGGCTTGTCGGCGGCGATGATGCGGTGCATCTCGGCCTCGATCGAGGGGAGGTCTTCGTCGGTGAAGGGACCGCGTGCGGCTGGCGGCGCGAGGTCGTAGTAGAAACCGTCGGCCGTTGCCGGGCCGAAGGTGATCTGCGTGCCGGGAAACAGCCGCTGCACAGCTTCGGCGAGGACGTGCGCGAAATCGTGGCGCGCGAGTTCCAGCGCCTCGGCCTCGTCTTTGTTGGTGACGATCGACAGGGTGGCGTCGGCGATGATCGGACGTTCGAGGTCGAGAACCTCGCCGTTGATGCGGGCGGCGATCGCGGCTTTGGCAAGGCCCGGACCGATCGCGCGCGCCACGTCGCCCGCCGTGGTGCCGGACGCGACTTCGCGCACGGAACCGTCGGGGAGGGTCAGGCGGATGGAGGGGGGCACGGGCATTGCTCCTTGGGTAAGATGAACGCCTGGCGCCGGGGGAACCGGAAGCGGTGGCGCTGGTTATGGTTCCCTAGTGGTGCGATGGGGAAAAGTGCAAGGGCAGGCAGCGTGGCGCCCAGGGCTATAGCGGGCGGACGAGCATGTGCGCGCGGGCGACCCACGGCGCATCGGCGACGATCGTCTGCCGGCCGCCGGTGCGCAGCGGCAGGATCTGGAGGCGCCCCGATTCGGTGGCGACGAGGCGGCCGAACAGGAAGCGGCCGACGGGGCGCGGCACCAGAATGTCGGTGTTGATCGCTTCGGCGAAGCGTTCGGGCGGCAGTTGTTCGAGCCAGATCTGATCGCCGGCGCGGTAATCGCCCTGCGAGTCGCGCACGACGAGGCCGATGACGCCGGTGCCCGGCACCGGTGGTTGCAGCGCGAAGGGGGCCGTGAGTGCGCGGGCGCCATCGGCGGCGAGTTCGGCCGCGACCGGGACGGACGTTTCGGCGCGCCTGGTGATCAATTCGTGCGGTTCGATGCCGAGCGCAAGCGCGAGGCGTTCGACCCACGGCACCGTCAGTTGGCGCATTCCGGTTTCGAGCCTGCCGATGGTGACCGCAGTGGTTGGCGGCTGGCAGCGGGCTGCGACGTCGGCCAGCGTCAGGCCACGGCTTTTGCGGATTTCGCGCAGACGGCTTGTCATGGTGCTGGACCCCGGATCGGCTTCAATGGTTATGTGATGTCCTACATGATTGCCAATGTGGCAAGCGGCAATTTCTATCGAGTCGATGAGAGGAGTTGCTGCATGATCGCGCCTTCGGATTATCCCAATCGTGTGATCGGCAAGCGGGTGCTTGCGCCTTCGGATGCCGTGGACCGGCAGGTCGTTTCGGTGAATCTGGCCGAGTCGCCGCTTGGATGGCTGGCGCGCCGAGGGCTGCTGAACGAACGGCAGGTGCGTGCTGGCGAACGGTTGCGCGAGGATCATGCGCTGGCGGGGTTGGCGGCGCGTGTGACGATGCGCTGGGAGGCCGGGCCGCGCAGCGGCGGCGCAGGTGGAGGGGCCGAGCGGAAATCACTGGCGGCGATCGACGCCGGGCGGCGCTTTGATGCCGCAGTGGCGGCGGTTGGACCGGGGCTTTCCGATATATTGTGGCGCGTGGTGTGCGAAGGCGAAGGGCTGTCGGACGCCGAGAAGGGGTTGGGCTGGCCGACGCGGGCCGGAAAGCTGGTGCTGGGAATGGCGCTGGATCGACTGGTTAGGTTTTATGATAACCAATACGGTAATTTTAATCTTGACAATCGTAACGATATGGGTTAGTGATTCTGCCATGCTGAAGAATTGCGGGTTCGGCTGATGGCCGTTCTTCTGCTGGTCGGGGGAACGGAATGCGCGAGCTTTCGATGCTGGAGCGGCTTGCCCGGCTGGACGGGGCGGCGCGCGAACTGGTGTTGCGCGACATCCCGCCGGCCCGGCGGGCGCTGCTGGCGCGAAGCTGGGACTGGACGGCGCGGCCGTCGCAGTTGCCGCCGGAAGGGAACTGGACCGTATGGCTGATCCTTGCCGGCCGTGGCTTTGGCAAGACGCGGGCCGGTGCGGAATGGGTGACGCGGATGGCGCGGGCCAATCCGGGCGCGCGTTTCGCGCTGGTCGGGCCGACCGCGCATGATGCGCAGGCGGTGATGCTGGAAGGTGAATCCGGCTTGATGGCGGTGGCGGGGGGAGCGTTCCGCCCGGAGTGGCGGGCGACCCGGCGGGAGTTGCGCTGGCCGAACGGGGCCATGGCTTCGCTGGTGTCGGCCGTCGAGCCGGATTCATTGCGCGGGCCGCAGTTCCATTTCGCCTGGTGTGACGAGATCGCCGCGTGGTCGCGGCCCTCTGAGACATGGGCGAACCTGAAGATGGGGCTGCGGCTGGGGGAGCGGCCGCGTGCGGTGGTGACGACCACGCCACGGCCGCTCCCGTTGTTGCGGAAGATGCAGGTGGCGAACGGGGTGGCGGTGACGAGGGGTTCGACCTTCGACAACCGCGCCAATCTGCCTACGGCGTTTCTGCATGACGTGGCGGCCGCCTATGGCGGCACGGCGCTGGGGCGGCAGGAACTGATGGGCGAGTTGCTGGACGAGATCGAAGGCGCGCTGTGGAGCCGCGATGCGCTGGACGCGGTGGTGGACCCGGTGGTGCCGCCGCTGGTGCGCGTGGTGGTGGGGGTTGATCCGCCGGCGGGACCGGGCGGGTGCGGCATCGTGGTGGCGGGTGTCGATGCTGCGGGCGTCGCGCATGTGCTGGCCGATGCGAGCATTGCCGGAACCGAACCGAAGGTCTGGGCCAATGCGGTGGCCGCAGCGCATGGGCGCTTCGGTGCTGACCGGGTGGTCGTCGAAGTGAACAATGGTGGCGACATGGTGGAGGCCGTGCTGCGAGCCGCGAGCATTTCATTGCCGTTGAAGCAGGTCCGGGCGAGCCGTGGAAAGACGGCACGGGCGGAGCCGGTCTCGGCGCTGTATGCGGCTGGCCGTGTGCGCCATGCGGACCGGTTTCCGGCGCTGGAAGATGAGATGTGCGGGCTGCTTCTGGGTGGTGGATATGTAGGACCGGGGACATCGCCCGACCGCGCTGACGCGCTGGTCTGGGCGCTTACCGAACTGATGCTTGGAGCGAGCGGACCGGGGCCGGCGGTGAGGGTGCTGCGGCACTGAACAGGAGATCGATGATGCAAGGACATTGCAAAAGGCCGGGGCTTTCCGCCCTGTTGGCCTGGGTGAAGTTGCGCGTGCGCGAGCCTTCGACATGGGCAGGTGTGGCGATGATTGCTGTGGTGCTGGGTTCCGACCCGATGCAGGCGCAGGGGCTGGCGCAGGCGCTTTCGCTGATCGTTGGCGGTGGTCTGGTGGCGATCCCCAATGCCAGCATTCGTGGTGGTGGCGAATGAGCAGGGTTCGGCGGTGGTTCGCAGGTGCTGAACGGAAGTCGGCACTTGGGGGCCTGTCTTGGGGGGCGGCGTCTGGCCCGGCGGTCGAGGTGCCGCAATCGTATGAGGGGAAGGCGCTGGCAGCGTTGCGCAACCCGGTTGCGCTGCGGGCGGTTCGGATGGTTGCCGAAGGGATGGCGAGCGTGGTGCTGGAGGCCGGGGAGCCGGATCATCCGGCTGTGCGGCTGGTCGGCCCGGCGGTGCTGGAGGCGATTGCGACGCACCTGCTGTTGTCGGGCAATGCCTATCTGGAGACCGGGCTGGATCTGGGGGGGATGCCGTCGTCTTTGTGGCTGCTGCGCCCCGAGCGCATGCGCTTGCAGACCGATGCAGCAGGCTGGCCCGATGTGTGGTTGTATCAGCTTGGCGGCCGCACCCATCGCCTGCCGGCAAACGGGGACGCCCATGCGCCGGGCGTGCTGCACTTGAAATCGTTCAATCCGCTGGACGATCATCTGGGATTGGGTGCGCTGGATGCCGCAGCCGAACCGGTTGCGTTGTTGCAGGCGGCGGGGCGTTGGAACCGGTCGCTGATCGGCAATGCCGCGCGGCCTTCGGGTGCGCTGATCGCGGACGCGGCGGACGGGCCGCTTTCGCCGGAGCAGTTCCAGCGGCTGGCGGCTGAAATCGAGAACGGGTTTCAGGGTGCTGCGAACGCCGGTCGCCCGATGCTGCTGGAGGGGGGGCTCAGGTGGCAGACGCTTTCGATGACGCCCGCCGAGATGGATTTTCAGAAAGCCCGCGAGGCGGCTGCGCGCGATGTGGCGCTGGCGTTCGGGGTACCGCCGATGCTGCTGGGGCTGCCGGGCGATTCGACCCACGCCAACTATGCGGAGGCGAATGTCGCGCTTTGGCGGCTGACCATCGTGCCGCTGCTTTCCCGCGTGCTGGCGGGGCTTTCGGCCCATCTGTCGATGTGGTGGCCCGGCCTGAAGCTGGAGCCGGACCTCGATCTGGTGCCCGCGCTGTGGGCCGATCGCGAGCGGCTGTGGCGGCACATCGGCGATGCGGCGTTCCTGGATGACGACGAGAAGCGCGAGATTCTGGGCTGGGGCAGGCGCCGGAACACGGGGGAAAGCTAGATGGCAGGATTGGTGGAGATGACCGGCTATGTGAGCCGGTTCGATGTGCCGGACCGCCAGGGCGATATCGTTCGCCACCGGGCGTTCGTGGGGCTGGCGGCCGGTGTGCCGCTGTTGTGGCAGCATGACCCGGCGCGCCCGATCGGCCGGGTGTTGCGCCTGTGCGAAGACGGCTTCGGCCTGAAGATGGTGGCCGGTGTCGCGCCCGCGTGCCGCGATGGCGAGGACGCGCTGGCGCTGTTGCGCAGCCGCGCCGTCGATGGGCTGTCGTTTGGGTATCGCGTGAAATCCGCGAGGAAGCGCCCCGGAGGCGGGCGCGAACTGCTGCGGCTGGAGCTGATCGAATGCTCGGTGGTGACGCTGCCGATGCACGAGGAGGCGCGTGTTCTGGCGGTTGGCTGACGCGCGGGGGTTGAGGTTGAACGAGGAGAGCCGAAAATGGACTATGAAACGAAAGCCGCCGCAGTGGTGACTGCGGTGGAGACGCCGGCCGATGTGCGGGCCGAACTGGACGCGCTGCGCGTGGAAATGAAGCAGGATCTGGAGCAGCTTTCGCGGCGCGCCATGCCGGTGCCTGCCCGGACGGAGGCGAGCGGCGGGGTTTCGCGCACGGGCTTTGGCGACAGCTATCTGCGCAAGGGGCTGGAAAGCGGGTTCGAGACCAAACGGCTGTCGGTCGGCGTGACCGGCGAGGGCGGCCTTGCCGTGCCGCTGGAGATTGACCGGCGCATCGAAACGGCGCTGAAGGCGATCTCTCCGATCCGGGCGATTGCCGACGTGGTGAAGGTGGGGAGCGCCAATTATCGCAAACTGGTTGCCGTTGGCGGGTTTGCGTCGGGCTGGGTGGGCGAGGCGGCGGCGAGGCCCGAGACGGCAACGCCGATCTTCAACGAAGTGGCGCCGGCGATGGGGGAAATCTATGCCAACCCGGCGGCGACGCAGCCCATGCTGGACGATGCGATGTTCGACGTCGAGGGGTGGCTGGCGAACGAGATCGCGGCAGAGTTTGCCCGGGCGGAGAGCGTAGCTTTTGTGAGTGGCAGCGGCAGCGGCCAGCCGAAGGGGTTTCTGACCTATCCGGTGGCGACCGCAGGCGATGCGGCGCGGCCGTTCGGCACGTTGCAGTATCTGCCATCGGGCGCCGCCGGCGCCTTTGCCGCCAGCAACCCGGCGGACAGGCTGGTCGACATGGTGCATGCCCTTCGCACCCCGTATCGGCAGGGGGCCGTGTGGGTGATGAATTCGAACAGTATTTCGGTGATCCGGAAGTTCAAGGATTCGACCGGCGATTTCATCTGGCGAAACGGCCTGCAGGACGGCGAGCAGGCGACGCTGCTGGGCTATCCGGTGGTCGAGGTGGACGCCATGCCGGACATTGGCGCCAACAGCCTGTCGATCGGTTTCGGCCAGTTCCGTTCGGCCTACGTGATTGCGGAGCGCGGGGAGACCGGTGTGCTGCGCGACCCCTATTCCAACAAGCCGTTCGTTCACTTTTATGCGACGCGCCGCGTTGGCGGTGCGGTGGTGAACAGCGAAGCGCTGAAGCTGATGCGCTTCTCGGCGAGCTGAATGGGCTGACTGCGGCGTGACTTGCGGGGAGGCTTGCGGGCCTCCCCGGCCTTTTCGGTGCATTTTCGGAGCGACCACCATGGCATCCTATAGCGTATCCGTTGAATCGAACGGCTGGGTTCTGGCTGTTCGCGGGCCGTGGGCTGCGACTGCCGGGGCCTTTGAACATGCAGGCGCCGATCGCGCCGAAGGGCGGTTCATGTCGGGCGGTGTCGACCAGTTTCCGCTTTCGCCTGATGTAAGCCCCAGAGTGCAGGTGGTCGTTACGCGGCAGGGGTTCACCCGGTCGGGCGGTGGCGTGGTG
>NZ_DBNHFX010000121.1:0-27351 GCF_057137845.1 Sandaracinobacteroides sp.
CCCGTTCGAGGCAACCGTCGCCAAGGGCGCGCCCCGGCCCGACATCATCGAAAACATCGACATCGGCGGCCCGTCGATGGTGCGCTCGGCCGCCAAGAACCATGGCTTCGTCGCCTGTGTGACCGACGCCGCCGACTATGCCGGACTGGCCGATGAGCTGGCGGCGGGCGGACTGTCGCTGAATACCCGCCGGCGGCTTGCCGCCAAGGCGTTCCAGGCAACCGCCGCCTATGACGCCGCGATTGCAAGCTGGTTCGCGTTCGCCGACCAGGGCGAAATCTTTCCGGCCGTGCTGCCGGTTGCGGCGCGGCGCGTCGCGGAACTGCGCTACGGCGAAAATCCGCACCAGCAAGCCGCGCTCTATGCGGCGCAGGCGGTGCCGTCGGGCCTTGCAGGCGCCGAACTGGTGCAGGGCAAGGCGCTTTCCTACAATAATATCGGCGACGCCGACGGCGCACTGAACCTGATCGCGGAATTCCGCGACGCCGCGCCGACCGTTGCCATCATCAAGCATGCCAACCCCTGCGGCGTCGCCAGCGCCGCCAGCATCGCCGACGCCTACCGCGCGGCGAAAGCCTGCGACCCTGTCTCGGCCTTTGGCGGCATCATCGCCCTCAATCGCCCGCTCGACGAGGAAACCGCGCGCGTCATCACCGAGCTGTTCACCGAAGTCATCATCGCCCCCGGCGCCGATGAAGCGGCGCGCGCGGTGGTCGCGAAAAAACCCAACCTGCGGCTGCTGCTGGCACCGCTTCCCGATCCGGCGCGGCCCGGTCTGGTGCTGAAAACCGTTTCGGGCGGGTTTCTGGTGCAATCGCGCGACAATCTTCTTGCAGGCGAACTGAAGATCGTGACGAAGCGCCAGCCGACCGCCGCCGAACTGGCCGACATGGCCTTTGCGTGGACGGTGGCGAAGCATGTGAAGTCGAACGCCATCGTCTATGCGAAAGATGGCGCAACCGCCGGCATCGGCGCCGGCCAGATGAGCAGACTCGACAGCGCCCGCATCGCCGCATGGAAAGCGCGCGACGCCGCCGAAGCCGCCGGTTGGGCGGCATCCCGGACGGTCGGCAGCGCGGTCGCTTCGGATGCCTTCTTCCCGTTCGCCGACGGCCTGCTGGCCGCAGCCGATGCGGGCGCGACTGCGGTGATCCAGCCGGGCGGCTCGGTCCGCGACGCGGAAGTGATCGCCGCCGCCGACGAGCGCGGTCTGGCGATGGCCTTCACCGGCCTCAGGCACTTCAACCACTAGGCGCGAACAAGCGGTGCAGTCGCTCCCGCCGAACCTGCGCGCTGCGCTGTGGATGGTGGCGAGCTGTTTTGCCTTCGCCGCCCTCTGGATCATGATCCGGCTGGCGTCGGCGGAACTGCACCCGTTTGCGATTGCGGTCTGGCGCAATCTGGTCGGCCTGCTGTTTCTGCTGCCGATGTGGCTGGCGAACCCCGGCCTCATCCGGTTCAGCCGCTATCGAAACCACCTGCAACGCGCGACATCGGGCGTCATCGCTACGTTCGCCACCTTCTATGCTGTCTCCAGCGCGCCGCTCGCCAATGTGCTGGCGATCAACTACACCGCGCCGTTCTTCGCAACGCTGGGGGCGATGCTGTTCCTGGGCGAAAAGGTGCGCTGGGTGCGCGGTGCGGCGCTGGTCGCGGGGTTCGTCGGCATGCTGATGGTGCTGCGGCCGGGCGCGCTGCCGATGTCGGCCGGCCTCTATGCTGCGATCGTCTCGGCGCTGGCGACGGCCTTTTCCTATCTGGCGATCAAGGCGCTGACAGGCATCGACGACCCGAGGGCGGTTACCTTGTGGACGTTCATCCTGATCACGCCGGTCTCGATACTGCTGGCGCTGCCCTGGTGGTCGTGGCCCAGTGCCGGTCTGCTGCCTGTGCTGGCGGCGCTGGGCGCCTGCGCGGCGATCGGGCAGCTCGGGCTTGCCCGCGCGCTCAGCCTTGCCGACGCGAGCGCCGTCATTCCATTCGATTTCGTACGCTTCTGCCTGATCACGCTGGCGGGCGTGCTGATTTTCGGTGAACGCTACGACATGATGACGCTGGCGGGCGGCGGTGTCATTCTGGTGGCGGGGGTGGTGCTGGCGCTCAGGGAACAGGCGCTGGCAAGGCAGCGTGCACGGGCCGCCGCCGCCGACAGCGGCGATAACGCCGCCGATACCTGACAAGTTTGGCAATGGGCGCGCCGCGCACGCCGCGTAAAGCATCGGTGAAACCCATCCCGCAAGGAGAAGCGAACATGGAACTGCAAGGTCTTTCGGCGGTTGTCACCGGTGGCGCATCGGGGCTTGGCGCTGCAACCGCCCGCAAGCTCGCATCAGAAGGCGTGAAGGTCGCCATCTTCGACATGAACGCCGAGAAGGGCGAAGCAGTCGCCAGCGAAATCGGCGGCGTGTTCTGCCATGTGAACGTCACCGACGACGCATCGGTCGACGCCGGCTTCGCCAAGGCGCGCGCAGCGATCGGGCAGGAACGGATTCTGGTGAACTGCGCCGGCACCGGTAACGCCGCCAAAACGGCCAGCCGTTCCAAGGAGACCGGCGAAATCAAGCATTTCCCGCTGGATGCCTTCAACATGATCATCCAGATCAACCTCGTCGGCACCTTCCGCTGCATCGCCAAATCGGCGGCCGGAATGCTGTCGCTGCCGCCGATCGGTGAATATGGCGAACGTGGCGCCATCGTGAACACGGCGTCGGTCGCCGCCGAGGACGGCCAGATCGGCCAGGCCGCCTATTCCGCCTCGAAGGGCGGCGTCGTCGGCATGACGCTGCCGATCGCCCGCGACCTCGCGTCCGAGGGAATCCGCGTCAACACCATCCTGCCCGGCATTTTCAACACCCCGCTGCTGCAGGGCGCGCCCGACAATGTGAAGGCCGCGCTTGCCGCGTCGGTGCCCTTCCCCAAGCGCCTCGGCGCGCCCGAGGAATATGCGGGCCTTGCCATCGAAATGTGCCGCAACAGCTATTTCAACGGCGAGGACGTGCGCCTCGACGGCGCAATCCGCATGGCGCCGCGCTGATCTATCGCCGGTGCTGCCCCGGCCGTCGCGCCGGGGCGGCATCGGCTCAGCCGGCCATCGCGTCGATCGACCGCGCCATTGCAACATCGCGCGAAGTCAGCCCGCCGGCATCGTGCGTTGTCAGGGCGATCTCCACCCGGTTCCACACGTTCGACCATTCAGGGTGATGGTCGTGCCGTTCGGCATATAGCGCCACCTGCGTCATGAATGCGAAGGCCTGCCCGAAATCGTCGAACCGGAAGCTGCGCCGCAGCACTTCGCCCTCCAGCCGCCAGCCCGGCAGCACGTTCGCCAGCGCATCGCGTTCATCCTGCCCCAGCTTTTTTTCCATCGGCCTTGCCTTTCCTGTGCGTGATCGGGTGATTCCATCCGGCCGCAAGTTGCCCTAATCCGGGCGGATGGCCCTGCACGCCCCCACGCTTCGCGATATCGAACTACTCGCACAGGAGGCAGTCGAGCAACTGCCCGACCTGTTCCGCCGGCATCTCGGCAATGTCGTCCTGAAGATCGAGGATTTCCCCGACGACGAAGTGATGCAGGCGATGGAGCTCGAAAGCCCGTTCGACATCCTCGGTCTCTATTGGGGCCACCATGTCGGCGATCCGGGCGGCGATCTTTCCGGTGCGCTGCCACCGGTCATCTTTCTCTATCGCCGGCCGATTCTCGACGAATGGATGTACGGCGCCGACAGTCTGGAACGGATTGTCACGCACGTTCTCGTGCATGAAGTCGGACATCACTTCGGCCTGTCCGACGATGACATGGAGGCAATCGAAGCAGGGCTGGACTGATCGGGCCGCAGTTTTTAAACCCGGCAAGGATTGGGAAAGGATCACAGCATGCGCGCAATCGTCACCGGGCTTCTGCTGGCCACCGCCACGCCATCGATGGCCGCCGACGCCAAGGCACTGGCACAGGCGATCGACGCCGACTGGAAGGCCCACCTCGCCACCCTGTTCGACTGGTTCCACCGCAACCCGGAACTCAGCTTCGTCGAAACCAATACCGCAAAGCGCATGGCCGCCGAACTGCGCGCAGTGCCGGGCATGCAGGTGACGGAAAATGTCGGCGGCACCGGCGTCGTCGGCGTGCTGAAGAACGGCCCCGGCCCTGTGATCCTGCTGCGCGCCGACATGGACGGCCTGCCGGTCGAGGAAAAGTCCGGCCTCGCCAATGCGTCGAAAGTCCGCCAGAAAGACCGCAGCGGAATCGAGCAGCCGGTCATGCACGCCTGCGGCCACGACACCCACATGACCGGCCTCATCTCGACGGCGCGGCAGCTTGCAGCCCGCAAGGCCGACTGGGCGGGCACCGTCATCTTCATCGGCCAGCCTGCCGAAGAAATCGTCGGCGGCGCCAAGGCGATGATGCAGGACGGCCTCTACAAGCGGTTCGGCACACCGGACTATGTGCTGGGGTGGCACGTGGGCGCCGGAATGCCCACCGGCACCGTGAACGTCGCCGAAGGTGTCACCTATTCCGCCGCCGACACCATCGACATCGTGGTGCCGGGCGTCGGCACGCATGGCGCAAGCCCGCATCTGGGCAAGGATCCGGTGTTCATCGCCTCCGACATCGTGCAGGGCCTGCAAGGGATCATCGGCCGCGAGATCTCGCCGCTGAAGCCTGCGGTCATCACCGTCGGCGCGTTCCATTCCGGCTCGAAGCACAACATCATCTCGGACAAGGCGGAACTGTCGGTCACGGTGCGCTCGGACGACCTTGAAACCCGCAACGCGCTGATGGCCGCCATCAAGCGGCTGGCGGCGGGCGTCGGCGCGAAATGGGGCCTGCCCGCCGACCGGATGCCGACCGTCCACATCCGCGAGGACGAACGCGCGTTGCCCAACATCAACGACAGCGAACTGACCCGCCGCATCCGCACCAGCCTGTCACGCGATTTCGGCCCGGCCATATTGTGGGACGTCCCGCGCGACGGCATGGGCTCGGAAGATTTCCCGTTCCTCGTCGAAGGCGGGGCAAAGGGCCTTTATTACAACGTCGGCGGAACTCCGAAGGCCGACCTCGACGCAGCGAAGGCCGGCGGGCCGCCGGTTGCCGGCCACCACTCACCGCTGTTCAAGGTCGATGGTGAAGGCGCTGTGAAAACCGGCTCTGCCACCTTGACGGCCGCCGTGCTGGAACTGCTGGCAAAACCGAAATCCTGAAAGCCCGGCTGACGCTGCGGCGTCAGTCGCGCAGGCGCAGGATCAGGCTTTGGCTCGCGGTTGCGATCAGTTCGCCGCTTTCGGCGAATATGTGCATGCGGCCGTGGGCGAAGCCGTTGGCGATGCCGTGAATCTGCACGTCGCACAGCAGCCAGCCGGTTTTCACCATGCGGTGGAACCGGATTGAATTATCAAGGCTGTTGCCGCCTGCTTCCCGCCCCAGCGCCACCCCGACGCCCGAGGGAACATAATCGGCGACGACGGCGACGAAACCCGCGTCGATTGCGTAATCCGACCCCAGCAGTTCGGGGTTGGGCCGCGCCCACATCACCACATGCCCATCGCCCGGCACGCCTTGCCCGTGCGGGGCGTTGCCGCGCCGCGGGCCATGCATGAACCCTTTCGCCACACGAAACTCGATACGGCTGTGGATGTCGTCGGGATGGCGGCCTTGCCACAGTTCGCGGGGGCGGCACTCTGCCGGGGGCGGCACTTGCGGCGCCAGCGTCCACTGGCCGCCCGCATCCACATCGCGGCGGCCCAGCGCCGCCGCCACGCTCAGCACTTCGCGGCTGCCGACCGTCGCGCTGACACGAGCCTGGCTTACCTGGTGGCCGCGCACCCGTTCGTCGACCGCAAACGTGACCGTCTCTCCGGGGCGGGCATAGCTTTCATACTGCGCCGTCGCCCAGACGACGGGACGTCCCGTCACCTGCTCAAGTGCGCGCAGGCTGGCGCCAAGGCCGACGCCGCCGAACATGAACAGATTGTCGGGTGGGCCAACGGCGATCCGTGGCGCAATGTCGAGGGTGAAACTGGTCGGCGAGGCAGGCTTGAGATCGATCCACATGACCGATGTTCCTATCGGCCCTGCCACGGTTTGGCACCCCGATGTTGAGAGAGGGGGCAGAGGTTCAGCGGTTGGCGGCAGGCACCCAGAGGATGTCACCCTCGCCGCCGGTTTCCGCGCGGTTGGCGTGGCGCGCCATCACGAACAGATGATCCGATAGGCGGTTCAGATAGGCGATCGCCACCGGGTTCACCGCCTGCGTGGCGGCGGCCGTCACAGCCTCGCGCTCGGCACGGCGGACGATGGTGCGGGCCATGTGCAGGTGCGCGGAAAGCGGCGTTCCGCCCGGCAGGATGAAGCTTTTCAGATGCGCCAGATCGGCGTTCATGTGGTCGATCTCGGCCTCCAGCCGGTCGACCTGCGATTGCACCGCACGCAGCGGCGGCCATTCCGGCTGCGGCGCGCCGGGGCGGAAATCCTCGCCGGGGGTTGCAACGTCGGCGCCTACGTCGAACAGGTCGTTCTGGATGCGCGATATCATCGCCAGCGCGGCATCCTTGGCATACAGGCGCGCGATCCCCAGGCAGGAATTCGCCTCGTCGATGGTGCCATATGTCGCGACACGTACATGGTCTTTCGCCACCCGGTCCTGTCCGACGAGACCGGTCGTGCCGTCGTCTCCGGTGCGGGTATAGATCTTGTTCAGCCTGACCATCAGCCCCCCGACACGCTGCGGCCGCCGATGACGAACAGAATGATGACGATGGTGATCGCCTGCAAGATCACCCGCGCCGTCATCAGCCGGTTCGACCGGACGCCGGTTATGTCCTTGCCGCGCGCCATGTTGATGATGCCCTGCGCCAGAACCCACACCGTGGCTGCGGCGCCCAGCATGACTAGAAAGAGCAGACCCGATTGCATAAGCCTTTTCTAGCAGCCGCCCTGCTGAACGCCAGACTTCATTTCACAGGAAAACAAAGGTCTGGCCCGTCGGGCGGCAGGTTCGCCAGCCGCGCCGCAAGCGTCACGCCATCGACCCCGCGTTCACGCAGGGTCGCCAGCGTTTCAGCAGAATCGCGCTTGGCGAGACGGCGGCCATCGGCGGCCAGCAACAGCCGGTGATGATGATAGCGCGGCGCCGGATAGCCCAGCAGTTCCTGCAACAGTCGCTGGGTCGGCGTTGCGTCCACAAGATCGCGCCCGCGGACGACATCCGTCACCTGCTGGAAGGCATCATCGACGACCGCCGCCAGCATATAGCCGACACCGATGTCGCGCCGGGCAAGCACCACGTCGCCTGCAACCAGCGGATCGGCCGCCCGCGCGCCCGATGTGCCTTCGGTATAGTTCAGCGGGCCGGTGACAGCGAGCGCGCGCCGGGCGTTCAGGCGGATTGCGTGCGGTGCTTCCGCTGCCCGTTCGGCGGCGAGGCTTGCCGGAATATCGCGGCAGGTGCCGGGATATGCGGCCGCCATCCCATGTGGCGCAGTGGCGGCTGCGGCAATGTCGGCGCGGGTGCAGAAACAGGGGTAGGTCAGGCCCATCGCCTGCAATTCGGCAAGGGCGCCCGCGTGCGCCTCGCGGCGGGTGGATTGCAGCAGCACCGCCCCGTCCGGGACAAGCCCCAGCCAGCCGAGATCGTCGGCGATGGCGGCAGCGAACGCCGACCTGCATCGGCCACTGTCGATGTCCTCGATGCGGACGAGCCATCTGCCACCTGCCGCCGCAAGCCGCCGGCCCAGCACCGCCGAATAGCCGTGCCCCAGATGCAGCAACCCGGTCGGCGATGGCGCGAAACGGGTCACGATGGGCATTGTGCGAAATATCTCCGCCAGAGAGGACAATATCTGGTGCCATCTTGGCAGCGCCATACTGCCTCTGGTATCAGGGACGCCGACTGACGAGCAGGCGTGATTCCGCCCTGCCTGAAGTGCGACAGGGATGGTTGGCACACAAGCCCGCTTCACGAAAGGGGGGCATGGCCATGTATCATCCGAACGTCCTTGATGGCAGGCCGCACGAATCGCCGGTGCATACCGACGCCTGCCCGGCGCTGGTGCTGAACGCCGACTATACTCCGCTCAGCTATTATCCGCTGTCGCTCTGGTCGTGGCAGGATGCGGTGAAAGCCTGCTTCCTCGAACGGGTCGATGTGGTCGCCTGTTATGAACGGGAAATCCACGCCCCCAGCTTCGCCATGCGGCTGCCTTCGGTGGTGGCGCTGCGATCCTATGTGAAGCCGACGGCAAACCCCGCCTTCACCCGCTTCAACCTGTTCCTGCGCGACCGCTTTTCCTGCCAATATTGCGGCGACACGCACGAACTTACCTTCGATCATGTGGTGCCGCGATCGCAGGGCGGGCGCACCACATGGGCCAACGTGACCACCGCCTGTGCGCCCTGCAACCTGAAAAAGGGCGGGCGCACGCCGACGCAGGCGCATATGCACCTGCACCAGCCGCCGTTCCGGCCGACGGCGCACCATCTGCATGAAAACGGTCGCGCCTTCCCGCCGCATCACTGCCACGAGAGCTGGCGCGACTATCTTTACTGGAACGTCGAGCTGGAAGCCTGAACGCGCCGTAGGGCGCGCGGGTGGATCAGCCGACGATTTCTTCCGGGCGGAAGAAGAAGGCGATCTCGGTCGCTGCGTTCTCGTCGGAATCGGAACCATGCACCGAATTGGCTTCGATCGATTCGGCGAGTTCGCGGCGGATGGTGCCGGGTTCGGCGTTTTCCGGGTTGGTTGCGCCCATCACCCGGCGATTTGCGGCGACCGCGTCCTCACCCTCGAGCACCTGCACCACCACCGGGCCGGACATCATGAACGCCACGAGATCGTTGAAGAAGGGTCGTTCGCGATGCACGCCGTAAAAGCCTTCGGCCTGTTCTTTGGTCATGCGGATACGCTTCGAGGCGACGACGCGCAGGCCCGCGCCTTCCAGCATCGCCGTCACCTTGCCGGTGATGTTGCGGCGGGTGGCATCGGGCTTGATGATCGAGAAAGTGCGGCTGACGGCCATGTGTCGTGTCCTGAAAAAGGGGGAAGAAAAGTGCGGCGCGCTTTAGCGAAACGCGCTGCACCGCACAAGAGCGCCCGCCGCATTGCGTGTCTGCGCGCCAGAGGTCCTGTAAGCCGGGTTCTGTGAGGGTTTTCACCCCCGGCGACCATTCCTCTTGGATGCGTGTCGCCACGCACCTCCAGCAACCAACCCGCGCGGCTCGGCCGGATCAGGCCTGGCCCTGCCCGAAAGCAGAAGCCGCGCCGCGCCTATTCGGTCTTGCTCCCGGTGGGGTTTGCCCTGCCACGCCTGTTACCAGACGCGCGGTGCGCTCTTGCCGCACCCTTTCGACCTTGCCGCCAGCGTGAAACGCCCGGGCGGCGGTCTGCTTTCTGTGGCACTTTCCCTGGGGTCGCCCCCGGCGGGCGTTACCCGCCACCGTCGATCCGTGGAGCCCGGACTTTCCTCGAACCCGAAAAACGGACCCGCGGTCGCCCGGACCTCTGGCACGAATGTTTCTTGTGCAGCTGGGGACAAAAGGTCAAGCTGCATGCCGCAATCGCAAGGGAAAACCGCAATGGCCGACGACCAGACCAAGCCGAACAGCTTCGACATGAACCGGCCGACCATCATCTGTCTGCTGTATCTGGGCGGCTTCCTGACCGGCATATCGGCGCTGATCGGCCTGATTGTCGCCTATATCTGGAAGGGGGAACCGCACGACGAATGGATGGCAAGCCATTTCGCATTCCACATCCGCAGCTTCTGGATCGGCGTCGTCTGGACGGTGATCGCCGTCATCGGCACGATCGTGACGCTTGGCCTGCTGGCGTGGGTGCTGTTCCCGCTGGTGTCGATCTGGTTTCTGGTGCGCACGATCAAGGCGCTGGTTGCCGCCCAGCACGAACGGCCCATCCCGAATCCGGAAACCTGGCTGGTCTGAGCCGCCGCCGGGTGCCGATCAGCGGCCGGTCTGGCCCCGGTGCATCAGTTTCGCATCGGCCAGCACCAGCGCCATCATCGCTTCGGCCACCGGCGCCGCCCGAATCCCTACGCACGGGTCGTGGCGGCCTTTCGTCACCACTTCGGTTGCCTCGCCGTCGCGCGTGATTGTTTCAACCGGCGTCAGGATCGAACTGGTGGGTTTCAGCGCAAGGCGCGCAACCACCGGCTGCCCGGTAGAGATGCCGCCCGCCACCCCGCCCGCATGGTTCGACAGGAACAGCGGCTGGCCATCCGGGCCGGGGCGCATGCGATCGGCGTTTTCCTCGCCGCGCAGGCGGGCCGCTGCGAAACCGTCGCCGATTTCCACCCCCTTCACCGCATTGACCGACATCATCGCCGCCGCAAGCTGACCATCCAGCTTGTGGTAGATCGGCGCCCCCCAGCCGGCCGGCACGCCATCGGCAACCACCTCGACCACGGCGCCCAGCGAGGAACCCGCCTTTCGCGCGGCATCGAGCATCACTTCCCAGCGCGTGGCGGCGGCGGCATCGGGGCAGAAGAAGGGGTTGCGGTCGATTTCCGCGATGTCAAAGCTGTTGCGGTCGATCCGGTCTCCGCCAAGTTCCACCAGATAGCCGCGAATGCTGATCGCATCGCCCAGCACCACCCGCGCGACGGCACCCGCCGCCACGCGCGCCGCCGTTTCCCGCGCCGACGAGCGCCCGCCGCCGCGCGGATCGCGCAGGCCGTATTTTGCGTCATAGGCATAGTCGGCGTGACCAGGCCGGTATTTCTGCGCGACTTCGGAATAATCCTTCGACCGCTGATCGGTATTGCGAATCAGCAGGCTGATCGGTGTGCCGGTGGTGCGCCCTTCATACACGCCCGACAGGATTTCGACGGTATCCGGTTCCTGCCGCTGTGTGGTGAAGCGCGATTGCCCCGGCCGCCGCCGGTCGAGAAACGGCTGGATCAGCGCCTCGGACAGCAGCAGCCCCGGCGGACATCCATCGACGACCGCACCAAGCGCAGGCCCGTGCGATTCGCCCCAGGTGGTGAAACGGAAAAGGTGGCCAAAGCTGTTGTACGACATGGCAAAGCCGAATGGCCGACCCCTGCGCCTTTGGCAATCACTTCGGTGCGGCATGCGTTTTGCACGATGCGGGGTTGACAATCCAGTAAAAATAAGAATTTTTGGTAGCAACGACAAAACAAGAATAAGAAAGTTCGTTCATGCGTGCAGTTGTAGCAATATCCGCAGCAGCTTTGGCTGCCGTTCCCGCCCACGCGCAAGATGGTTATGTCATGAGCGTGACGCAGTCCAAACGAGCGTCAGCCCCTGTGGCCAAGGGGCACTATACCGCGCCTACGCCCGCTGCCGCGCAATCCTTGGTTCCTGCACCAGTACAAGAACCCGCTGCACAACAGTTGGTGAGCGCTACCCTGTTGCAGGGAACGGCCGTTTACACGACCACCGAGCGTGAAGTCTCGTCAAAGGTTGCCCGCGTCGGCGACCGGATTCCGCTCAGGGTTGCTGAAGATGTCGTCGTTGATGGCGTGACCGTCATTCGTGCCGGAACACCTGGCACCGGTGAAGTAACGCGAATCGACAAGAAGGGAATGTTCGGCAAATCAGGCAAGATCGAAGCAAGGGTGCTGTCCGTTCGCGTCGGGAAGCACAGCATCAGCCTGACCGGAACCGCAAACGACGAAGGCTCGGGCGGCACCGCAGGCGTCGTCGCCGCTGCGCTGTTGCTGTGGCCCGTCGCGCCGTTCGTGACAGGCAAAAGCGCCACCCTTCCGCCCGGCACCCGCATGACAGGCTGGGTCGAGAGCGACGTGCCGATGCTGGTGCGCCCTCCTGCAACCCAACAGGCAATCGTCGTCAACTGAGGCCCCAACGGCAGTGTCATCGAGGAAGGGCGCCATGGCTATTCCCCGTCCGTTCATAACACTCGTTTGCGTCGGATTATTCTGGACACCATCCGCGTCGGCACAATCGGCCTATGTCCTCGAATTTCGCGATGGCAGCCTTGTGGATGCGCGCTCGGTCGACAACATCACCGGGCCGGTGGAGCCGGTAGACAGTGACATTGTCGACAGCGCGCGGGCAGCGTCCCGCGAATGGTCATCCTCCCGCGAATTGCGCCCCGGATTCCCTAGTCCGAAGGGAGCGACAGCAGCAGCGGAATGGTCATCCTCCAACGAATGGCCCCCCAGATTCGGCTCGTGCGCAGAGGCAGAGGCGGCGGGCTACGGGTCCATGCGGTTTGGAAAGGCAGGATACCGACCGGGGCTGGACGCAGACAATGACGGCATCGCCTGCGAGCCATATCCGGGGCGCATTTTCCGCTGAACGTCAGGGCCAGGAACGTCAGGCCAGCGCGATATCCGGCGCGTCTTCGGCTTTCATGCCGACCACATGATAGCCGCCATCAACGTGCAGGTTTTCGCCCGTGGTGCCCGACGCCAGATCCGATAGCAGATAGGCTGCGGCACCGCCCACATCTTCCAGCGTGGTGTTGCGCTTCAGCGGCGCGTTCAGTTCGTTCCACTTCAGGATGTAGCGGAAGTCGCCGATGCCGCTGGCGGCCAGCGTTTTCGCAGGGCCGGCCGAAATGGCGTTCACGCGGATCGCCCGGCGCCCGAAATCGACGGCCAGATATTTCACGCTGGCTTCCAGCGCGGCCTTCGCCACCCCCATCACATTGTAATGCGGCACCACCTTTTCGGCGCCATAATAGGTAAGCGTCAGCATCGAGCCGCCGTCGTTCATCATGGCGGCTGCGCGGCGGGCGGCAGCGGTAAAGCTGTAAACGGAAATATCCATCGACATCAGAAAGTTGGCGCGGCTGGTGTCGGCATAAGGGCCGCGCAGTTCGTTCTTGTCGGAAAAGCCGATGGCATGAACCAGAAAATCGATCTTCGGCCATTCGCGGGCGAGGCCAGCGAACAGCGCATCGAGCGATTCGTCGGATGCAACATCGCAATCGAACAGGCGGGATGAACCAAGCGATTCCGCCAGCGGGCGCACCCGCTTTTCCAGCGCTTCGCCCTGATAGCTGAACGCGAGTTCCGCACCTTCGGCCGCCAGCTTCTGCGCGATGCCCCAGGCAAGCGAACGATCATTGGCGACGCCCATGACCAGCCCGCGCTTCCCCTTCATCAGACCCATCATCGTCTCCGTCTTGTGGTCGGCCTGCCTCTAACGGTTTTCATTGGCCACGGGAACCGGGCATGCAATCCTTGTCGGCCAGGGCCGCATTCAGTTCCACCCCCAACACCAGCGCGAAACCGACAGCATAAAAGAACAAAAGCGCCAGCATCACCCCCGAAAGTGCCCCATAGGTAAGGCCGAAGTGGCTGAAGGTGGAAAAAGTCGGACCGATCAGCAACGACGCCAGCGCCCAGACGATGGTTGTCACCAGTGCGCCGGGCCAGGTGGCGTCCTTGCGAAAAGCAGGCGGCGTAAGAAGCTTCAGCAGCGCCCAGAGCGACAGAAACAGCACCAGGGGCGACAACAGGCGCGACCAGTCGATCCAGCCGGGCAGTTCCATCGCCTGCGGCAGCAGCCGCTCGACCTGGTGCACCACCACCACCATCACCACCTGCAACAGGAAGGTGGCCAGCGCCAGCAGGATCGCAACCAGCGTGCCCGCAAGCGACTGCAACCGATATTCAAGGAAATGGCGTTCCGGTTCCACACCAAGGGCGCGATGGGTGATGTCGCGCAGCGTTTCCAGAAATGTGGTGACGGTCCACAGTGCAACCGCGCCGCCGATCCACAGCAGATTGCCGGTGCGCGCTTTCAGCACTTCGTCGATCACGGGCACGAACAGGGCGGCGATATTGTCGGGCAGTGCCCGCAACACGCCTTCGATCGCATAGCGCCCGGCGTCGGTCTGGCCGAAAGCCACCGTAACGGCGGTGATCAGGATGCTGAGCGGCAGCAGCGTCACCAGACTGAGGTAGGCGATGTTGCCCGCGTGGATGTAGCCGTCGCGAAGCGAGCGCCCGACGACCCGGCGCAGAATCGCAATCGCGCGCGGCCAGCGCCGGGCAAGGCCAAACCAGCCCCCGGCCGGCGCCTCCGCCGTCATCCCGCCTTCACCCGGCCGCGCAGGAAATCGGCAAGGCCGGTGTCGGCGGCAGGCACATCCACCAGCACGCGCGCCAGCAGGTTGCCACGGCTGCCGTCTGGAAGCGTCCAGCCACGGCCCTTGATCCGCATCACCTTGCCGGAACCCGTGCCGGGGGCAACCGCAAGCTCGACGTCGCCGTCGGGGGTGGGCACGCGCTGACGGCCGCCCAGCACTGCCGTTTCCAGCGGAATCAGGATTTCGGTGCGGATGTCGTCGTGGTCGCGGGTGAAGCGGCTGTCGGGCTGGATGGCGATGGTGACGATCGCGTCGCCCGGCCCGGCAGGCCCGGCGGCGCCCTTGCCGGCCAGCCTGAGCTTGCGCCCGTCCTCTACGCCGCGCGGAATGCTCAGGTCGATGGTCTTGCCGTCCTGCAAGGTCAGCCTGACCGTCCGCGCAAGCGCAGCATCGGCGAACGGCACCGACAGCCGATACCCCACATCCGCGCCCCGCGCCGGAGGCTGCCGGAAGCCGCCACGGCCACCACGCGCACCCCGCCCGCCGAACAGTTGCGAGAACAGGTCGTCGGCCTCTCCGGCGAAGTCGAAGTCGAAACCGCCCGCCTGCGCGCCCGCGCCGGGGCGGGCGCCCGGATGCGCACCACGAAAGCCGCCGCCCGGATGAAAGCCGCCACCCTGAAAACCGGTGAATTTCGGATTTCCCTGTTCGTCGATTTCGCCGCGATCATAGGCGCCACGGCGCTTGTCGTCGGAAAGGATGTCATAGGCCGCCGTGACCTGCTTGAAGCGTTCGGCGGCAGCCTTGTCGTCCTTGTTCTTGTCGGGGTGGTGCTGCTTGGCCAGCTTTCGATAGGCGCGCTTGATCGCGGCCGCGTCGGCAGTGCGCGGAACACCCAGAACGGAATAGAGGTCGGCCATCAGTCGCGCACCACCTGTTGCATAAATGTCACAGAGGATATAGTCCGCCCCGGTGGATGGGGCAAGTCCGGCATTGCAAGGGCCGGGTTGGCGTCCTAACCGCTACGCCATGCAAGACCCTTTTCGGCAGTTTGAGGCCTGGTTCGCCGAGGCGCAAGTGCATGAAGTGAACGATGCCAACGCCTGCGCGCTGGCGACGGCGGAAATCGGGCCGGATGGCCGGCCCCGGCCCGATGTCAGGATCGTGCTGCTGAAAGCGGTCGAGGACGGCGGCTTCGTGTTCTTCACCAACCACCAAAGCGCCAAGGGCAGGCAGTTGCAGGCGGCGGGCCATGCCGCGCTCGATTTTCACTGGAAGAGCATGCGGCGGCAGGTGCGCGTGCGCGGGCCGGTGGCGCACATCGGCGCTGCGGCAAGCGACGCCTATTTCGCAACCCGCCCGCGCGAAAGCCGGTTGTCGGCCTGGGCGTCGCTGCAATCGCAGCCGCTCGACCACCGCTCGACATTCGAAGCCCGGCTGGCGGACATGGCGGCGCGCTATCCGGGCGAAGTGCCGCGCCCGCCGCACTGGGGCGGCTGGCGGCTCAGCCCCGAGGAAATCGAGTTCTGGGAGGACCGCCCCGGCCGCCAGCATGTGCGCGAGCTGTTCACCAAAGATGCCGGCGGCTGGGCGCTGACGCTGCTCTATCCCTGATCAGCCCGGCGGCGCAAAAACCGGCCTGCTGCCGAAGAAGGCGGCAACATTCTTCTGCGCTTCGCGCGAAAGGTGCAGCCCCAGTTTGGTGCGTCGCCAAAGCACATCCTCGGCGGTGACGGCCCATTCATGGTCGCGCATATGTTGCAGCTCGGCCTCGAACACGCCGCCCAGATTGGCGCCCAGCCCGGCATCCAGCAGGGCTTCGGCACGGGTGCCGAACACCCGCCCCATCCGATCGAGGATCGCCGGATCATAGTTCGCATGGCGCGCCTTGGCTTCGGCAAGCCAGTGGGCATAGTCCTGATGGGCGGTGCCGGTGATGCGCGGCATGTCTCCGCCGGGAAGGGTGGCGTCGTGTGTCCATGCCTTGCTGTCGGGGAACAAGCGGGCCAGCACCGCTTCGGCCAGCCGCCTGCTGGTGGTGATCTTGCCGCCGACGACCGTCATCGCCTGCGCGCCTTCGTGCAGCACCAGCCGCCAGTCACGCGTGGTTTCGCGCGCGTCCTTGCCTTCCTCCAGCACCAGTGGCCGTATGCCGGCATAGCGGTGCACGATGTCGCGCGGCCCAAGCGGGCGGGCGAGGCTGCGGTTCACCGCCGCCAGCAGATAGGCTTCCTCGGCCGGTGTGATGAACGCGCCGCCGGGTTCGGCAACCGGGGTTTCGGTGGTGCCGATCAGGCTGAACGTGCCTTCATAGGGAATGACGAAGATGATCCGCCCATCGGGCTGTTGCAGCGTCCAGGCGTCGTTGGTGCGGTTCACCTTGCGGGTGATGATGTGCGCGCCCTGCACCAGCGACAGGCGCGGCGGTTCGGCGATACCCAGCAGCTTGCCGGCGACATCCTGCGCCCAGGGGCCGGTGCAGTTCAGCAGCCAGCGCGCGCGATAGCGCCGCCCGCGCGACGAAGTGACTTCCCAGCCATCCCCGGTGCGCCGGGCAAGGATCGCCGCCTCGCGCGGACGGATATCGGCGCCGCGCGCGGCTGCATCCTGCGCATAGAGGATCACCAGCCGGGCATCGTCGATCGTGCCATCCCAATAGCGGAACGCGCGGGTAAGGCTGCGCACGAACGCCGGGCCGGCTGCATCCTGCTGCAAATCAACCGCTTCAGAGTTCGGCACCTCGCGGTGGCGGGCGAGATGATCGTACAGGAACAGGCCCGCGCGGATCATCCATGCCGGGCGCAGATGCGCTTCCAGCGGCAGCAGAAACGCCTGCGGCCCGGATATGTGCGGCGCCGAACGCAGGATCACCTCGCGCTCGGCGAGCGCTTTCCGCACCAGCGCGAACTCGTAAAACTCGAGATAGCGCAAGCCGCCATGCACCATCTTGCTGGATTGAGACGACGTCGCCCCGGCCAGATCGCCGCGTTCCAGCAGCGCAACCTTCAGGCCGCGCCCGGCGGCATCGCGGGCAACCGCCGTGCCGTTCACGCCGCCACCGATCACCAGCAGGTCCAGCAGATCATCGGGTGTCGGTGCAGCAGAGGCCATACAGGCCGTCCTAGCCCGTTGCCGCCGCCCATGAAAGGGCGCTGGCAGAAGCAGCAGGGCGCGGGCCTCGGCCAGTTCGGCTAGAGCAGCGACAGGGCGGGCGCGTCGCCTGCTCTGCATCGTGCACCTAGTCGAAGGCGTAACCTTTCATGGCGACCAATGTCATCATTCCGGCCGATCTGTGGGACGAGGACGACCCCTCGGGCGCGCAGGTGATCTGGCTTCTGGACGACGGCGCGATGGTCGAAGCCGGTGACATGATTGCGGAAATCCTGGTCGAAAAAGTCACACTAGAGCTGGAGGCGCCGGCATCCGGCAGGCTCAGGCGCCTGGTCGAGGCCGAAAGCGTCGTCAATCGCGGAGACCGGGTGGCGCTGATCGAACAGCCGTAGCAGCGGCCCGACCCGTCGCAACCCGGCTTGCCGGATGCGGGGCGCTTCGCGATGCTTCGTGCACGAACGGGGCGCAATGCCGCTTACCGCCAAGGGGAAACGAACAATGCTGAAACCGATGACGACGCTCGTGCTGGCCCTGCTCTCGACGGCGGCCGTCGCGCAGGCGCAGCCCGCCACGGCCCCGGCGGCGGCCACCCTGCCCGCCGCACCGGCGTTCGTGCTCGATGCGCTGCCCTATGCGTTCGACGCGCTGGCGCCTGTCATCGACGCCGAAACCATGGAGCTGCACTGGGGCAGGCACCACCGCGCCTATGTCGACAATCTGAACAAGGCGGTCGCTGCCGATCCGGCGCTGGCCGGGCTGTCGCTGGAGCAGATCCTGCAACGGGTATCGACCCTTCCCAAGACCGTGCGCGACAATGGCGGCGGCCATTGGAACCACCGCTTTTTCTGGGGCCTGATGGCGCCCGAGGGCAAGCGCGGCGCGCCATCGGCAGCGCTTCTGGCGGCGATCAACCGTGATTTCGGCAGCCTCGACAAGTTCAAGGCAAGCTTCCAGCAGGCCGGCGCCAGCCAGTTCGGCTCGGGCTGGGCGTGGCTCATCGTCGCAGCAGACGGCAAACTCGTCGTCACCTCGACCGCGAACCAGGACAATCCGCTGATGGATCTGGCCCCGGTCAAGGGGCAGCCGATCCTCGGCAACGACGTCTGGGAACATGCCTATTACCTGAGCTACCGCAACCGGCGGGGCGAATATCTGGCGAAATGGTGGGACGTGGTGAACTGGGGCCATGTGAACGAATTGTACCAGGACGCGGTCGCCCGCCGCTGAGCCCCCTCCAAAAGAGGAGGATTCACGGCTTTTCTGCAACCGGATAGCATGGTTAACGCCGGACAAAGATCCGGGTTTCCTCAACCCGGGGAGGCGTGAATGAACATTGGGCGCACATTTTTTCCGGCGGGGTTGCCGTCGGCGTTGGTTACACTGGCTCTGCTGCTGCCGGCGGCTGCCGCTGCACAGGTCGGCCCGGCGATCGCGGAACCCGGCCTCGTGCCGGAACCCGCAACATGGACGATGATGATCACCGGCTTCGGCCTCGTCGGGCTGGGGCTGCGTCGCAGCGCGCGAAAGCAGCCCTCCGAACCGGCCCGGCTCAGCCCTCCAGCGTCGCCTTCAGGGCCGCCATCGATTCCCGGTGCGTAAGATCAAGGTGCAACGGCGTCACTGACACAAAGCCGTCGCGCATCGCCTCGAGGTCGGTCTGGTGCGCGGGCGTATCCACCTCGCGGCCATAGCCGAACCAGAAATAGGGAAAGCCGCGCGGATCGGTGCGCGCGTCGATGCGGATATGGCCATAGTCACGGAAGCCCTGTTCGGTGACGCGCGCGCCGACGGGTTTCTCGACCGGCGGGAAGTTGATGTTGACCAGCACGCCGTCGCCCCAGTCGGCCTCGGCGACCTTGCGGATGATGTCCGCGCCGATCGCCTCGGCGGCAGCGAAGCTTTCCCTGCCGTTGGTATAGTCGGCCATCGCCTGTGAAAGCGCGATCGAACGGATCCCGGCAAGCGTCCCCTCCATCGCGGCGGAAACCGTGCCGGAATAGGTCAGGTCCTCGGCCAGATTCGGCCCGCGATTGACGCCCGACAGGATCAGGTCGGGGCGCAAGTCGCCCATCAGGTGCCCCAGCGCCATCATCACGCTGTCGGTCGGCGTTCCGCCCACAGCATAGCGGCGCGGCCCGAGTTCGCGCACCCGGATCGGCCGCGTGAGGGTCAGGCTGTGCCCGGCGCCGGACTGTTCCTCGGCGGGCGCCACGAACCACAGATCGTCGGACAGTTGCCGGGCAATCCGTTCCAGCGCGGCGAACCCCGGCGCGTGAATCCCGTCATCGTTGGTCAGCAGAATACGCATCACGCCCCCGGCACCAGTGTTGCAACGCCGCCCATATAGGGCACCAGCGGCAACGGCACGCGCACGCTGCCGTCCGGCTGCTGGCCGTTTTCGAGAACGGCAACCAGCGTCCGCCCGACAGCTAGCCCCGACCCGTTCAGCGTATGCAGATGCGCTGTGCCCTTTTCGCCGCGCACCCGAAAGCGCGCGTCCATCCGCCGGGCCTGAAACGCGTCGCAGTTCGAAACCGACGAAATCTCGCGGTAGGCGGCGGCGCCGGGCAGCCAGACCTCGAGGTCGAAGGTCTTGCGGGCGCAAAAGCCCATGTCGCCGGCGCACAGCAGCATCCGCCGATAGGGCAGTTCCAGCGCTTCCAGAATTGCTTCCGCCGCCAGCACCATGCGCTCGTGCTCGGCCTCGGATTGTTCCGGGTGGCAGATCGTCACCAGCTCGACCTTTTCGAACTGGTGCTGGCGGATCAGCCCGCGCGTGTCGCGGCCGGCGGCGCCCGCCTCGCTGCGAAAGCAGGGCGTCAGCGCGGTCATGCGCAGCGGCAGTGCGTCGCTCTCCAGTGTGACACCGTTCACGAGGTTGGTCAGGCTCACCTCGGCGGTCGGGATCAGCCAGCGGCCGTCCGTCGTGCGGAACAGGTCGTCGGCGAACTTCGGCAACTGCCCGGTGCCGAACGCTGCCTCGTCGCGCACCAGCAGCGGCACCACGGTTTCGCGCCAGCCCGCCGCCACCTGCCGGTCCAGCATGAACTGCCCCAGTGCGCGATGCAGCCGCGCAAGCTGGCCTTCCAGCACCATGAACCGGCTGCCGGCCAACCGGATCGACCCTTCGGCATTCCAGCCGAGCCGTGCTGCAAGCTGATCATGCTCGACACCTCGCGCTTCTGCCTTGCCCCAGCGCTTCACTTCGGTGTTGCCGGTTTCATCGGTGCCATCGGGCACATCAGCGGCCGGCAGGTTGGGTATGGCGGCAGCCAGCGCCGACACTTCGGCCTGCAACGCGCGTTCGCGTTCCTCGGCGGCGGTAATGTCGTCTTTCAGGGTGGCGACTTCGGCCATCAGTGCATCGGCGCGTGCTTCGTCGCGCGATGCCTTTGCGGCGCCGATCGCTTTCGACGCCTCGTTCCGGCGGGCAAGCAGCGCCTGCAGCGAAGTCTGCTCGGCACGAAGCGCCGCATCGGCCTGCAGGATGGCGCCGGATGCGTTGGCGATGCCGCGACGCGCGAGTGCCGCGTCAAATGCGGACGGGTCCGCGCGAAGGGCCTTCAGATCATGCATGGCCGAAGCCTATGGCCGCGACGCGGGCCGCCCGCAAGCGCCGAGGGCTATTCGCCGTCCAGCGGCAGCGCCGGTTGCGCAGCGGGCGGGCGCAGGCCAAGATGCGCCCATGCCGGCCCGTTCAGCACGCGCCCGCGCGCCGTCCGCGCCACCAGCCCGGTCTGGATCAGATATGGCTCGACCACGTCTTCCAGTGTGTCGCGGGCTTCGGAAAGCCCGGCCGCCAGTGTTTCGATGCCGACCGGCCCGCCGCGATACAGGTCGGCGATCATCCACAGATAACGGCGGTCCTGCGCGTCGAGGCCCAGACGATCGACTTCCAGCCGGTTAAGCGCCTGATCGGCGAACGCCGCATCGACCGGTTCTTTCCGGTCGACGGCAAAATCCCGCACGCGGCGCAGCAGCCTTCCGGCAATGCGGGGCGTGCCGCGCGCCCGGCGGGCGATTTCGCGTGCGCCATCCTCGGCCAGCGCCAAGCCCAGCAACCGCGCCGCGCGATGCACAACCGACAGCAGTTCCTCCTCGGTATAGAAGACGAGGCGCACGGGAATGCCGAAACGGTCGCGCAGCGGTTGCGTCACCAGCCCCGATCGCGTGGTGGCGCCGACCAGCGTGAAGGGCGGCAGATCGATCCGCACCGAACGGGCGGAAGGCCCCTCGCCGATCATCAGGTCGAGGGCGCGGTCCTCCATCGCCGGATAGAGGATTTCCTCGACCTGCGGTTGCAGGCGGTGGATTTCGTCGATGAACAGCACATCATTTGCTTCGAGATTGGTGAGCAGCGCCGCCAGATCGCCCGCCTTGGCGATCACCGGGCCGGAAGTCGCGCGGAAACCGGCGCCCAGCTCGCGGGCGATGATCTGTGCCAGTGTCGTCTTGCCAAGGCCGGGCGGCCCGGCCAGCAGCACATGATCGAGCGCATCGCCGCGCTGGCGTGCGGCGTCGATGAAGACGCGCAGATTTTCGCGCGCGGCGCGCTGCCCGACGAATTCGGCAAGGCTTTTCGGCCGCAGTGCGGCGTCGGCGTCGTCGCGGCGGGCCGCTGGATTGATCAACCTGTCGGCATCGTCCATGCAGGCGTCTCTAGCAGGGCGGACGCAGGAAGAAAGAGCAATGGCACTGACGAGGCGCACCATATTGGCGGCAGGCGCGGGCGCGCTGCTGGCACCATCGCTGGCCCGCGCGGGCGGCAGCGGCTGGCTTGGCGACGCCATCGTGATCGACGGGCTTTCCAATCTGTCCGACCCCTATGCCCCCGAAGCGCAGACCCGCCTTTCCGACCGGGTGAAGGCCGAACTGCGCAAATCCGGCATCACCGCCCTTCGCATCACCGTCGGTCCTGTCGGCAACCAGCCCGACATGTGGGAACAGGTGAATGGTTTCATGGACCAGATGGACGCAGCGTTCGCGGCCAATCCCGACTTCCTGCTGAAAGTCGAAAAGGCGGCCGACATCGAGACCGCGAAAAAGACCGGCCGGGTGGGGGTGATTTACGGCACGCAGGATTCATCGATGATCGGCGCCGACCTCGACCGACTGGCGAAACTGAAAAAGCGCGGCGTCGGCGCGGTGCAGCTCACCTACAACCTGCGCAACCTTTCCGGAGACGGCGCACTGGAACCTGCCAACGCCAGCCTGTCGCGGCTGGCGGCCGCCACCATAGAACGCATCGAGGCGGAAAAGCTGCTGCTCGATCTGTCGCACGGCGGTGAACGCACCATCCGCGAGGGGCTGGCGCGGGCGAAGCGCCCGCCGACCATCAGCCACACCGGCTGCCGCAGCCTGTTCGACCATCCGCGCAACACATGGGACGCCGACATGCGGACGGTCGCCGACAAGGGCGGCGTCGTCGGCATCTATTTCATGCCCTATCTGGCAAAAGGTTCGAAGCCGACCGGTGCCGATCTTGTCGCCCATATCGAGCACGCCTGGAACATCTGCGGCGAGGACCATGTGGGCATCGGCTCGGATGGTGACCAGTTGCCGCTGCCGATCAACGAAGAAACATGGCGTCGCGCACGCGAAGACCATGAATATCGGACGAAAATGGGCTTCACCGCGCCCGGCGAAGGGCCGGACGTTCTGACCGTGGTGATGGACTATAACCGGCTGGATCGCTTGCCACACCTTGCCGAACACCTTGCCGCGCGCGGCCACGGGCAGGTGCGGCTGGAGAAATTCTTCGGCCGCAACCTGCTTCGCCTCTACCGCGAGGCATGGGGGGCCTGACCCGCCGGGCGCTTCGCTCAGCTCTCCATAAAGCGCGGGAACAATATCTCGTTTTCAATACGGATGTGGGTCGCCAGATCGTCGGCGAATTTTTCAACGCCCGCATAGAGCGACCGCCAACTGCCGCAGGCGTCGGCGGGAAGCTGGAACCCGCCGGTCAGGTCGGAGAGGGTGCGCAGATGTTCGGCATGGTCGTCGTGCTCGGTCATCATCACCATGACCGGCATACCCAGCCCTTCGCCCATGCCGCGCTTCATGCGCGGGAACAGCATCAGTTCCTCTTTCTGCATGTGCATCGCCAGTTCGCCCAGCATCTGCTGCAACAGCGCGCCAAGCCCTGCGGGCACCGCCGGATGGCCCTTGTGCACTTCTTCCACGCGCGTGGCGAGCGTGACCAGTTCGGGCAGTTCCTGCGTATGCACACGGTGGTAGCGCGTGATGATGTGATCGACGAGCGATGGTGTATCGAGGTCGCCGAGATCGGCCGGTGCCGCCGGCGCCAACCCTGCTTCTTCAGTCAATGCTGCCTCCTTCCGGTTTCCGGTCACTGGCCGCTGCACCGCTACAGGATGAAGCGGCTAAGGTCGTTGTCGCGCGCGATCGGCGCAAGCTGCGCCTCGACATAGGCTGCATCGACCTGCAACTGGCGCGGGCCGCCTTCGGCCGCTTCGAAGCTCAGATCTTCCAGCAGCTTTTCCATCACCGTCTGCAACCGGCGCGCGCCGATGTTCTCGACCCGGTCGTTCACCTGTGCTGCGATGTCGGCGATCGCGTCGATCGCATCGGCGGAAAAGCCCAGTTCCACGCCTTCGGTCGCCATCAGCGCCACATACTGCCGCACCAGCGAAGCCTCGGTGTCAGAGAGGATGCGCACGAAGTCGGCTTTGGTCAGGCCTTTCAGTTCCACCCGGATCGGCAACCGGCCCTGCAGTTCGGGCAGCAGGTCGGCGGGCTTTGCCACATGGAAGGCGCCCGACGCGATGAACAGGATGTGGTCGGTCTTCACCGGGCCATATTTGGTGGCGACGGTCGTCCCCTCGATCAGCGGCAGCAGATCTCGCTGCACGCCTTCGCGGCTGACTGATCCGCCGCGCACATCGGATACGGCGATCTTGTCGATCTCGTCGATGAAGACGATGCCGTTACCCTCGGCGTTGCGGATGGCTTCGCGCGTCAGGTCGTCGGTGTCGAGGCGGCGGTCGCTTTCCTCGTTCACCAAGAGTTCCCAGGCATCCTCGACCGGCATGCGGCGACGCTTGGTGCGTTTTGGCCCCATGCCCTTCAGCATGTCGCCAAGATTGATCATCCCCACCTGCCCCGGCGGCATGCCCGGAATCTCGAACGGCATGCCGCTGCCGGTGTCCTCGACCTCGATATCGACTTCGCGGCCCTTCAACTGCCCGGCAAAGATGCGGTCGCGGAACGCCAGCCTGGTCGCCTCGGATGCGTCCTTGCCGACCAGCGCATCGAGCAGGCGGTCGAGCGCGGCCTTTTCCGCTGCTTCACGCACCTGCCCGCGCTTCAGGTCGCGCGTCAGCCGGATCGATTCCTCGACCAGATCGCGCACGATCGAATCGACGTCGCGCCCGACATAGCCGACCTCGGTGAACTTGGTCGCCTCGATCTTCAGGAACGGCGCGTCGGCAAGCTTCGCCAGCCTTCTGGCGATCTCGGTCTTGCCGCAGCCGGTCGGCCCGATCATCAGGATGTTTTTGGGCGTCACTTCCTCGCGCAGTTCGGCCGCCAGTTGCTGCCGCCGCCAGCGATTGCGCAACGCCACGGCAACCGCCTTCTTGGCGTCGGTCTGGCCGACGATATGGCGATCCAGCGCTGCAACGATCGCCTTGGGCGTCAGGACCTGCGCGGGGGCCGCGCGGTTCGCTGCGGTTTCGGCTGTCTCGGCGGCTGGTGCAACGGCGTCCATCAGATGCTTTCCACGGTCAGGTTGTTGTTGGTGTACACGCAGATGTCGGCTGCGATCCCCATCGCCTTGCGAGCGATCGCCTCGGCGTCGAGGCTGGTGTCGGCAAGCGCGCGCGCTGCCGCCAGCGCATAATTGCCACCCGAACCGATCGCGGCGATGCCGTCGTTCGGTTCCAGCACGTCGCCGGTGCCGGTCAGGATCAGCATGGTTTCCTGATCTGCCACGATCATCATCGCTTCCAGACGCCGCAGATAGCGGTCCTGCCGCCAGTCCTTGGCCAGCTCGACGCAGGCCCGCGTAAGCTGACCGGGAGAACGTTCCAGTTTCGCTTCCAGCCGTTCGAACAGGGTGAAGGCGTCGGCGGTCGATCCGGCAAACCCGCCGACCACCCGGCCATCGGCGCCAAGCCGGCGCACCTTTTTCGCATTGGGCTTGATCACCGTCTGCCCGAGCGACACCTGCCCGTCGCCGGCGACGACGACGCGCCCATCTTTTCGCACACCAAGAATGGTGGTTCCGTGCCAGGTTTGCGGTTCGCTCATTTATTCTGCCTTGTTCCCGTATGCTGTCTTGTTGCCGGCCAAAGCATCGCGGCCTGCCCTGATGTAGTTTTTTCACGCCGGCATGAAAGGGGGGCATGGCAGGAACGGCGGCATGGCGCCCGCCCCAGCCTTGCGCGGCGGGCGGCAGATGGGCACAATTCCGGTGCATGGCGCTTGAACAGAAGTTGCAATCCTGGGTGGAAGCCGGCCTGATCGATGGTCAGGCCGCCGCACGCATTCTTGCGCACGAACAGGCAGACCGGCGGCCCGTCGCGCTGTGGGCGCTTGCCGGGCTTGGGATGCTGGCGCTGGTGCTGGGCGTGCTGCTCCTCGTCTCGGCCAACTGGGACCGCATCCCCGACTGGCTGAAGCTTTCCGTGCACATGGCGCTGCTGCTTGCGGTTGCAGCCGGGCACTGGCGGGCGCGCAGCGCCGGCCGGGCATGGGTTGCAGAAACCCTGCTGTTCGCGTTTGCCGGGCTGGTGATCGCAGGCATCGCCTTGCAGGCGCAGGTCTATCAGCAGACGGGGCCATTCTGGCATCCGATGATGCTGTGGCTGGCGCTGGCCGGCCCGGCGCTGCTGGCAGGCGGCACCACAAGGCTGACCGGCCTTGCCCTTTCGGCGTTGATGCTGATCGCGCCCGCGTCGATGTTTTTTCAGACCGTCGATCAGGGCGGCGCATGGCTTCTGGCGCATGGTGCGGCAATCGCCATGCCCACAACGCTGGTGCTGTTGTCGCTGGTTGCGGCGAACGGCCGCCCGCCATTCCGGCTGGCATTGCGGCAGAGCGGCCTTGCCGCGTTGCTGGCGGGCGCCAGCCTGGTGCATTTCGCCTGGGCAACCGAAATCTCCCCAGCCGATGCGCGCGACAATGCGCTCCGCCTGCTGCCGGCCGCGCTGGCGACTGCCGCTGCAATCTTCGCCGCCAGAAAACCCGGCGCCGACCTGCCGCGCCCCTTGCTGCTGCCGTTGATCCTCGGGCCGCTGGTGGTGTCGGCGCTGGCGCTTGCCGTGCCGCACCCCGACACCACACCAAGCCGCCTGATCGGCGTCGGCATTTTTGCCGGTTTCTGGATGCTGATCGCCAATGGCGCCGTGCGGGCCGGGCTGAACGGGCTGTTTGCGGTTGCGGTGGCCGCAATCGGGCTGCGCATCTTCATCATCTACATCGAATTGTTCGGTTCGCTTGCGGCAACCGGTGGCGGGCTGGTGCTGGGCGGCGCGCTGCTGGTCGGCCTTAGCTGGGCATGGCACCGGATCGTCCGCAACAGGCCGGATACATCAGGACCAGCCGCATGAGGAACCCGTGGCTTGCTGCGGCACTGGCATTGCCGATCCTGTTTCTGGCGCTGACGATCGGGCGCCAGCAGGCGGGTCTCGCCTCGGCGCACGAATGGCGTATCCCGGTCTCGGGCTATGACCCGCGCGACCTGCTGCGCGGCCACTATATCCGCTTTTCCTATGACTGGACGCTGCAAGGCGACCCCGCCCCCTGTTTCGGCGAATCCGGTTGCAGCCTGTGCCTTGCGCATGACGATGGCACGGTCGTCGCACGGGTGATTGACGAAGGCGCCGCCTGTGCAGCGCGGGTGGATACCGCGCGCAGCGGCATCGATGTGCGGCCCGGTTTCCGGCAAGACCCCGCCACATTCACCAGCCGCATCTTCGTTTCCGAAACCAGTGCGCCCGCACTGGAAGCGCAACTGCGCGAGGGGCCGATGCTGGTGGTGGCGATGCTGGACAGCGACGGCCGACTGATCAACCGCAAGCTGGAACCGCGCTAGCCCCGGCGCGAGAACAGCGCCCTGTCTTCAGGTCCGAAGCCCCAGCGCCAGATCAGCACGCCGAACAACAGCAGGGTGCCGGGGATCGTCACCAGCATTTCCGGCAGTTCCGGAAGCGCCCTTGCCGCATAGCCGAACGCGAAACAT
>NZ_DBNHFX010000122.1:0-3453 GCF_057137845.1 Sandaracinobacteroides sp.
AACGGCGGTTGCAGGCGGACGAAGCAGCTCGACCTTGGCCTGCGCCAGTTCGCTTTCGGTTTTGCCAAGCGCCGATTCCAGCTTGGACAGCCGGCGCCGCAGTCGCGCCCGGTCAACCGAGAGCCAGGCCCAGGCCGGGATGAAACCGATGGCGATCGCAATCAGCATCAGCAGCGGCAGCCAGACTTCAAACTGATAGTTGAAGCCAAGGTTTACTGGCACATGCTCGCTGTTCATCACGGTGAAGATGGTCAGCAGCGCAACCAGCGTCGCGATCAGAATCGTCCGGATGCTGCTCATATTTCCCCCTCGTGCGCGTGAATTCCCTCTGCTTCAAGCCCCGCCTTCAGCGCGTCGATCGCAGCGGACAATCTCCCCTCGTCAACCGAGCGAAGCACGAAATTCGCCCCGCCCTTCCCTTCGCGCCAGAACGGATAGGAGCCGATCTGCACACCGTCGTGGCTTGCCTGCACCTGCGCCAGCAGATCGGCCACGCGGCTTTCGGGCGTCCAGGCGCCCACCGCGCGCGAAAGCACCGGCCGGCCACCTTCCAGCCTGCCATCGAGGCCACGCAGCATTCCCTGCGTGATTTTGGGCACGCCCGCCATGATGAACAGCCGCCCGATCCGGATGCCGGGCGCGCCGGTTTCCGGGTTCGGCAACAATTCGGCGCCTTCCGGCACCCGCGCCATCCGCAACCGCGCTTCGGTCAGCCGGTCGCCATAATAGGTTTTCAGGATCTCGACGGCCTGCGGATGATGGACGACCGGCACGCCAAGCGCCGACGCCACCGCATCCACGGTGATATCATCGTGTGTCGGGCCGATGCCGCCGGTTGTGAATACATAGTCATAGGCGCCGAGGCAGGCATTGATGGCGTCGCCGATGGCGTCCACTTCGTCGGCGACTACGCGCGCCTCCTTCAGGCGGATGCCCTGGATGTTCAGCCACTTCGCCAGATAGGCGAGGTTCGCGTCCTGCGTGCGGCCGGAAAGGATCTCGTCGCCGATGATGACGAGCGCCGCCGTCCAGATCCGTTCGGTGCCATCGCTTGTTGCCATACCATTGCCCTAACGCACGTGCGTCTCTAAATCCATGGCCCGAGAGAAGGCACATGAACGATACCCTGACAGACGAACGCACAATCGTGATCCACGACGAGGCTGGCTTTGCCGGCATGCGCGCCGCCGGCCGACTGGCGGCCGAAGTGCTCGACATGCTGGTTCCGCACGTGCAGCCGGGGGTTTCCACCCTCGAACTCGACCGGCTGGCCTACGACCATGTCGTCGCGGCAGGTGGCGTGTCGGCGACGATCTTCTACCGTGGCTATTCCCATGCGCTCTGCACCAGCATCAACCATGTGATCTGCCACGGCATCCCCAACGACAAGCCGCTTGCCAACGGCGACATCATGAACATCGACGTGACGGTCGTCGTCGACGGCTGGCACGGCGATACCAGTCGCATGTATCTGGTCGGCGATCCGCCGCTGAAGGCACGCCGGCTGGTCGACCTGACCTACCAGGCGCTGATGCTGGGCATCGCCGAGGTGAGGCCGGGCAACACCGTCGGCGACATCGGCGCGGCGATCCTCGAACATGCGCAGAAGAACCGGCTTTCGGTCGTACAGGATTTCTGCGGCCACGGGCTGGGCCGGCGCTTTCACATGGCGCCCAACATCGTCCACGCCGGGCGTCGCGGGCAAGGCCCGGTGCTGCGGCCGGGCATGTTCTTCACCATCGAGCCGATGCTGAATCTGGGCCGCGCCGACGCCAAGGTCCTGAGCGACGGCTGGACGGCCGTCACGCGGGATCGTTCGCTGTCGGCGCAGTTCGAACATTCGATCGGCGTGACGGAAACCGGCTGCGAAATCTTCACCCTGTCGCCGGCAGGCCTGCATCAGCCGCCCTGCTCCTCCTGATCATGCCACCAAGGGCCTTGCGCGAAGCCCCCGCCCCGTTCGAGGGGAACAACCACGACGCCGCCCGCAAATCCGGCCACCGCGACCGTATGCGGCAGCGGCTGCTGGAAGGCGGCGCCGACGGTTTCCACGACTATGAACTGCTGGAATATGTGCTGGCGCTGGCGATCCCCCGGCAGGATGTGAAACCCCTCGCCAAGGAATTGCTGGCGCAGTTCGGCGACCTGCCGACGGTGGTTGCGGCGTCGCCCGGCGAACTGATGCGGGTGAAGGGCGTCGGCGAAACGGTTGCGGCGGCCCTGAAGTTCGTCGAGGCCCTGTCGGTCAGGCAGTTGCAGCGCCGGGCGCTCGAACAGCCGCTGCTGACAAGCTTCGCCGCCGTCACCGATTATCTTCATGCCCGGCTCGCCCACCAGTTGACCGAGGAATTCCATGTGCTGTTCCTCGACAACAGGAACCGCCTGATCCGCGACGAAAAGTTCAGCGAAGGAACTGTGAACCAGACGCCAGCCTATCCGCGCGAAATCGTGAAGCGGGCGCTGGAACTGCAGGCGTCGGCGGTGATTCTGGCGCACAACCATCCCACTCGGTCAAAAAGATCACGCTGGAGCACGCACAAGCACGCTGAAACACTAGGAAAATTGGGCACTTTTGCCATTGCGTAGTGGGGGCGGTTTTGGCACATTGGGGGCGGTTTAAGGGGTAGAAAACGGCTTCCCGCTCCCAGCAAGCGATCCCTGTATCTCCTGAACCGATCCCAGTTGCGGAACAGGAGAATCGTGATGCCCAGCCTGACCGACACCGCCATCCGGCACGCATTGAAGCGCGTCGAGGTGAGTCAGAAGCAAGAAAACCTTCCCGACGGCGACGGGCGCGGTACAGGCCGCCTCGTCCTAATTCTGAAGCCAATGCCCAAGCGCGTCACCGCCGATTGGATGGCGCAGCAGTGGCGCGACGGCAAACGCACCAAGAAGAAGATCGGCGCATATCCCTCGATGTCCCTGGTTGACGCGCGCGCGGTCTTCAAACGCGACTTCGCAGATGTCATCCAGAAGGGCCGAAGCATCAAGATCGCGAGTGATACCCGTCCTGGCACCGTCGCGGATCTGTTCGAGGGCTATGTCGCGTCGCTCAAGGCCGCCGGCAAGCCATCATGGAAGGAGACGGAAAAAGGCCTGAACAAGATCGCCGATACGCTCGGCCGAAACCGCCTCGCCCGCGAGATCGAGGCCGAAGAGATCATCGAACTGATCCGTCCGATCTATGACCGGGGCGCGAAGTCCATGGCCGATCATGTGCGCTCGTATCTCCACGCGGCCTTCGGCTGGGGTATGAAATCCGACAACGACTATCGACAGCAGTCGGCTCGCCGCTTCCGCATCCCTTTCAATCCCGCGACGGGCATCCCGACCGAGCCCAAGGTCCAGGGCACGCGATGGCTCGACGAGGACGAGTTCTTGCGGCTGTATCGGTGGCTCGAAAACCCCGATACGCCGGTCCACCCGCCCTACACCCGCGCCGTTCGGCTGCTT
>NZ_DBNHFX010000123.1:0-21237 GCF_057137845.1 Sandaracinobacteroides sp.
GTGCGGCAAACCGGCGACGAAAGCGCACGCACCTTTCTGTTCCGCCACATGCCGCAACCGCGACCTGATCGCATGGCTCGACGGGCGATATGTGCTGCCCGGAAATCCGATCGAAGAAGATGGCGAACACGGTTGAGAAGACGGTTGACCGCCACCCCGGCTTCTGCCTATACGCCGCGACCCGTGCCTAGGTAGCTCAGTTGGTAGAGCATACGATTGAAAATCGTAGTGTCGGCGGTTCGATCCCGTCCCTGGGCACCACTTCCCCCCAAATTTCTGAATCGGTGGTGTTGCCCTCTGGGCAAGCGCGACAATGCCTGGCAGGTTACCGCCATGGCTTACGGTGTGCTCATGCACCGCGCAGACAGTATCTACGACGATCACCCCGAGGCGCGGTATCAATTCCCCGACCGGTATCTCAGCCGTGCAATGACCATGGCCGGCGACTGGGTACTCTATCTAGAACCAACGAAAGTGAAGAACAGCCGGGGGTATTTTGCAGTCGCCCAAGTCGAGGCAGTCGTTCCCGATCTGACAGCATCAGGCATGCATCTTGCACTGATCGCACCCGGCACGTTCCTGCCGTTTCCAAATCCGGTTGCCTTCTCGGGGAAATTCGGTCCAGTGGAGCGCGGCCTTCTCAACGCGATGGGGCAGTTAGGCGGCAACAAGCAGTCGGCATTGCGCACATTGTCGGCCGAGGATTTCGCCCGGATCGTCAATCTTGGCCTTGGCAGAGCAGACAAGACCTTGCCGCGCGTGGACCACGACCAGCCTGAGGAAAGCGACGCCCAGCCGACATTTGCAGTCGCAGAACCAACAGCCGCCTACACGTTCGATCCCGAACGCCAGCGTATCCCCAATCTGGGATCGAGGTGGTTCAGGGATCGCGCCTTCCGCAGTGCCGTGCTCAACGCTTACGATCGCCGCTGCGCACTGACCGGGCTACAATTGATCAACGGCGGCGGTCGCGCCGAGGCCGAGGCCGCGCACATCCGGCCGGTGGCAGAAGGTGGCCAGGACACGATCAGCAACGGCATAGCGCTTTCGGGCACAGTCCACTGGATGTTCGACCGGGGTTTGATCAGCTTGGACGACGACCTCAGGATTCTGGTTTCCCGACAGGTAAACGACGCGCAGGGCCTTCATCGGCTGCTGAACGCAAATGGTATGGCACACGCCCCGATCCTTGCAGCAAATAGGCCACATCCGACATATCTGGCATGGCACCGGGAAAACACGTTCAAAGCCTAGCCTTGTGCTCCGCCTGAATCAGCAACACCCAAAAACCCGCCACCGTGCCTCGTTTCGCCCCGGTCGGTTCACTGTCCGTCGCTTGTCGGGTGCCGTAGGTTGGCGCCGGATGCTATGCGGGCGGCTACCGATGAATTAACGACAAAGGGTCGCCAGCTTTCATGCCGCACCTTGGCCGACGTGCGCTTATCGGCGCAGCCGCTGCTGCCTTTGCAGCCCCCGCACCCGTTCTTGCCGCGATTTCTGCTGGTCGCACCGTCGCCGATGTTGCGCGCGAAGGGCTGGCACGCCATGCGCGCAGCATCCGCCACGACGATCTGGTCGGGGTCGCCGACTTCTCGCAGCCTTCGAAGGCGGCGCGCTTCTGGCTGGTCGACATGCAAAGCGGGCGGACGACAGCCCACCTCGTCAGCCATGGGCGCGGTTCTGATCCCTCGCACAGCGGCTGGGTGCAGCGCTTCTCGAACGATCCGGGGTCGGCTGCCTCTTCTCCGGGGGGGTATCGCACCGCTGATTATTATGTCGGCAAGCATGGCCGGTCGCAGCGGCTGATAGGGCTGGATCCGGAAAACAGCAACGCCGAACCGCGCGCGATCGTCATTCATGGCGCATGGTATGTTTCCGATGCGATGGCCCGCCAGCACGGCAAGATCGGCCGTTCCGAAGGCTGCTTTGCCTTCGACGAAACCAACGGCAGCCTCGATCAGGTGCTGGCCCGCCTCGGCCCCGGCCGCCTGCTGTATGCCGGGCGTTTCGGCATAACAGCCTGACGCCCGCCGGAGCTGCAATCAGCGCGAAAGCGCCGCGATCACCGGCGGATCGCGGCCATAGATGTCGGCGTAGGTGATTGCGGTTCCATCGGCTGCCGGAACCACCGTGAAATAGCTTACATGCACCGGCACCTGCCGTGCCAGCGGCACATTCGTCGTCCGCCGGGTGGCGATCGTGCTGTCGATCCGCGCGGCATCCCAGCCGGGCACGCCTTCCAGCAGCGCCAGCGCCAGCGCCTTGATGTCCTCGGTGCGCAGGCAACCGTGCGAAAAGGCCCTGACAGGTTTTGCAAACAGCGCCTTCGCCGGGGTGTCGTGCAGGTAGATCGCGTATGGGTTGCCCATCTCGAGCTTTATCTGCCCCAGCGAGTTTCCGGCGCCCGGCGCCTGCGTCACCGACAACTGCCCGCCTGACCAGTTCCACCGATAACCGCGCGCCCGCGCAACAGAAGGGCTGTTGCGAACAAGCCTGCCAACCGATTCCCGGATGATGCTTTGCGGCACCACCCACTGCGGGTTGAAGGTAACGCCCGTCACCACGGCGGAAAACTGCGGCGTCGCCATCTTGGGCTTGCCGACGACGATGCGGTGCGTCGCCACCAGCGTGTCACCCTGCCACAACCCGACATCGAACGACGGCACATTGGCCAGAAGATAGCGGTCGCCCAACTGGCGCGGCATCCAGCGCCAGCGATCGAGGTTGGCGCGGATGCGGTTGCGCCCGGCGGCATCGGCAGTTTTGGCAAGCGCGGTTTTCAGCCCGGCATAATAGGGGTGTGCCGGCAGCAGCGTGCGCAGCGTCTCGGCGGGTTTTCCGGCTGCAAGCCCCGCATCCATCCGGGCGCGCAGCCATTCCGCATCAGAACGGGGCGGCGGCGATTTCCAGCCGACGCGTGCCTCGGGCGGGGTGCGTCCGGCGGCATAGTCGGGCGCCAGCGCCATCCAGCTTGCGGCGGCTGCAACGGCGATGCGGCCCGCATCATGTGCAGCAAGGGCGGCTTCCAGTTCCGATGCGCCATAATGGGCCGGGTTCAGCCCTTCCATCGCAGATGCGCGCACTTCGGCCAGCGTTTCGCGCGCTGCTGCCTCGGTCCATTGCGCGGCGGCGGGGGCGGCGAACAGCAGGGCAGACAGCAGCAGGCTACGCATGGCCCTGTTCATCGCCTGCAATTTCAGTCTTCTGCAAGCGATTTCAGTTCATACAGCAGATCGAGCGCGGCGCGCGGGGTCAGGCTGTCGGGGTGGATGGCGGCCAGCCGCGTACGCAACGCGTCCTCGGCGGGGGGCGGCGGGGCGGCAGCGGCAAACAGCGGCAGATCGACCAGTGCCTCGCGCGCGCCGCGCCCGGCGTCGCCGCGTTCCAGCCTGTCGAGGATTTCCGCCGCGCGCGACAACACGCCTGCCGGAACACCGGCAAGCCGCGCCACGTCCAGCCCGAAGCTGCCGGGCGCAGCGCCTTCGGCCACTTCGTGCAGGAACAGCAGTTCGCCCTTCCACTGCCGCGCTGTCAGCGACCTCAGCGCCAGCCCGTCCAGCCGCCGGTCGAGCGCCGCCAGTTCGTGGTAGTGGCTGGCGAACAGGCAACGCGCGCCCACTGCATCGTGGATGCGTTCAAGGATCGCCCAGGCCAGCGCCAGCCCGTCCCAGGTTGCAGTGCCACGGCCCACTTCGTCCAGCAGCAGCAGCGAGCGACTTGTTGCGCCGTTCAGGATCGCCGCAGTCTCGACCATTTCCACCATGAAGGTCGAGCGCCCTTCGGCCAGACTGTCCGACGCGCCGACGCGGCTGTAGAGCCGATCGACGAGGCCGATCACCGCGCGCAACGCCGGCACGAAACTGCCCGCCTGCGCCAGCACCGCGATCAGCGCATTCTGCCTGAGGAACGTCGATTTGCCGCCCATGTTCGGGCCTGTCACCAGCCAGACCCTGCCGCTGCCTTCCAGCCGGCAGTCATTCGGCACAAAGGGTTCGCCTTTGGCCGCAAGTGCCGCATCGACAACCGGGTGGCGGCCGGCGGTGATGTGGAATTCGCAGCCGTCGGTCAGTTCGGGGCGCACCCAGTCGTGGCGGACCGCCAGTTCGGCCAGCGCCGCCGAACGATCGACCACCGCCAGCGCATCGCCAAGGGCGGCAAGGCGCGGCAGTTCGGCCAGCGCCGCATCGCGCAGGCGGGCAAGGTGGGCAGCTTCCAGCGCCAGCGCATCGCCAAGGGCGGCAGCAATGCGCGACGCAAGATCATGCAGTTCCGCCGTGCTGAAGCGCATCGCATTGCCAAGCGTCTGCCGGTGCTGAAAGCCGGGGTGTGCCAGCAGCGTCTCGGCCGCGCGCGACGGCACTTCGGCGTGATAGCCGATCACATTGTTGTGCCGCACCTTCAGCGTGGCAACGCCGGTTTCGGCGCGAAGCCGGGCTTCCAGTTCAACCAGCGCCGACCGCCCGTCGTGCGCAAGGTGCCGCGCCCCATCGAGCGCCGCATCATAGCCCTGCGCGATCACGCCGCCATCGGCAGCGTTTACCGGCGGGCTTTCAACCAGCCCCGCCGAAAGGTCGGCCAGCAGTTCGGGCGGCGGGCGCAGTGCCTGCCGGATCGGCGTCAGGGCGGCGGGCGCGCCGCCGTCGCTTGCCGCGTCGATGATGGCGCCCAGTTCGTCGGCCGCCTGCATCCCGTCGCGCAGGGCGCCAAGATCGCGCGGGGTACCGCGCGCCGCCGCCATGCGCCCCATCGCCCGCGCGATATCGGGGGCGCGGCGCAACAGCGCACGCGATGCGGCACGCAAACGCTCGTCGGCGGCGAACCATTGCACCATGTCCAGCCGCCCGCCAATGACGCCCGGATCCAGTGCTGGCGCTGCAAGCTCGGCGGCAAGCAGCCGGCTTCCCGCCGCCGTCAGGCAGAGGTCGATGGTGGAAAGAAGGCTTGCGTCGCCCTCGGTCAGTTCAAGGCTGCGCCGGGTGGCGGCGTCGATCGCCATCGTGCCATCGGCAACCAGCGCGCGCGGCGGCTTCAGCAGAATGGCCGCGCCGCGCGCCGTGGCATCCAGATGCGCAAGCAACCCGCCTGCGGCCGCCAGCCCTGCGCGCGGGAACTGGCCCAGACCATCCAGCATCGCAACGCCCGCAAGTGCCGTCAGCCGCCGTTCGGCAGCGCGGCTGTCGAACCGCGCGGCGGCGACGGCGGTGCCGCCGGGCGCCCCTTCGGGCACCAGGATTTCGGCGGGCCGAAGGCGCGCCAGCTCGTCCGGCAGGGACTCTGCGGCAATCTGTCCGACCCACAGGTCGCCGGTGGAGATATCGGCATAGGCAAGCCCGGTCTGCGCATCGCCCGGAAACACCGACAGCAGCCAGTTCGCCCGGCGCCCGTCCAGCAGCCGTTCCTCGGTCAGGGTGCCCGGCGTCATCACCCGGACGACCGCGCGCCTGACAACCGATTTCGAGCCGCGCTTGCGCGCTTCGGCTGGATCCTCGGTCTGCTCGGCGATGGCGACGGCATGCCCCGCCTTCACCAGCCGCGCGACATAGGCTTCGTGCGCGTGGACCGGCACGCCGCACATCGGCAGCGGCGCGCCCTGATGTTCGCCCCGGTGCGTCAGCGCGATATCGAGCGCGCGCGCGGCGGTTGCCGCATCCTCCAGAAAAAGCTCGTAAAAATCGCCCATGCGGAACAGCAGCAGCGCGCCGGGCGTTTCCGCCTTCAGCGCAAGATACTGCTGCATCATCGGGGTGGCAGCGGGCGTTTGTCCGCCGCTGGCGATTGCCGTTGTCATTCTCCACGCCTATCAACAAAGAAAGGGTGCGCAAACAGCGAATGAGAGGGACTGCATATGGCGGACAAGTCGGGCGAACGACCAGTATTCTCGGACCGGGAAGCCTTGCTGTTCCATTCGTCGCGACGGCCCGGCAAGCTGGAGATCGTGGCCACGAAGCCGATGGCTACCCAGCGCGACCTGTCGCTCGCCTATTCGCCGGGCGTTGCGGTTCCAGTGCGCGCCATCGCCGAAGATCCGGCAACCGCCTATGATTATACCGCCAAGGGAAATCTCGTTGCGGTGATCTCGAACGGCACGGCGATCCTCGGGCTGGGAAACCTCGGCGCGCTGGCGTCGAAGCCGGTGATGGAAGGCAAGGCGGTGCTGTTCAAGCGCTTTGCCGACGTGGATTCGATCGACATCGAACTGAAGACCGAGGACGTCGACCGCTTCATCGACGCCGTCGAACTGATGGAGCCGAGCTTCGGTGGCATCAACCTTGAAGATGTGAAGGCGCCCGAGTGCTTCATCATCGAGCAGACCCTCCGCGAGCGCATGGACATCCCCGTCTTCCACGACGACCAGCACGGAACCGCGATCATCACCGCAGCCGGGCTGATCAACGCCTGCCACCTGACCGGGCGCAAAATGGCCGACGTGCGGGTGGTGGTGAACGGCGCGGGTGCAGCGGCGATCGCCTGCACCGAGCTGATCAAGGCAATGGGCGTCCGCCACGACCATGTGATCATGTGCGATCGCAAGGGCGTGATTTATCAGGGCCGCGCCGAGTCCATGGACCAGTGGAAGTCCGCCCACGCCGCCGTCACCGACCGGCGTAGCCTCCAGGAAGCGCTGGTCGGCGCTGACGTGTTCCTTGGCCTGTCGGCGGCGGACGCGCTTTCGGGCGAAGACGTGAAGGCGATGGCGCCGTCGCCCATCATCTTTGCGATGGCGAACCCCGAACCGGAAATCCGCCCCGAAATCGCCAAGGCCGCCCGGCCCGACGCGATCATCGCAACCGGCCGTTCGGACTATCCGAATCAGGTCAATAACGTCATCGGCTTTCCGTTCATCTTCCGTGGCGCGCTCGATGTGCGGGCGACCAAGATCAACGAGGAAATGAAAGTCGCCGCCGCCGAGGCGATCGCCGCCCTCGCCCGCGAGGCCGTGCCCGACGAAGTTGCCGCCGCTTATGGCGGTTCGCATATCTTCGGCCCCGAATATATCATCCCGGCGCCGTTCGACCCGCGCCTCATCGAGCGTGTGCCGGCCGCAGTCGCCAAAGCAGCGATGGATTCGGGCGTCGCCCGCAAACCCATCATCGACATGGAGGCCTATACCCAGGAACTGCGCGCCCGCCTGAACCCTACTTCATCGACGCTTGCCGCAAGCTTCGACCGCGCGCGCGCCCGCAACCGCCGGGTCGTGTTCGCCGAGGGCGAACAGGAAGTGGTGCTGCGCGCGGCGGTCACCCTGCGGCAGTCGGGCTATGGCATCCCGCTGCTGGTCGGCCGCGACGAACCCATCCGCGAGGCCTTTGCCCGCATCGGTGTCACCGACGTCGAGAATTACCCGATCTACAACAGCGCCACCTCGCCGCTGGTGCCCGCCATGATCGAGCATCTTTATGGCCGGTTGCAGCGCAAGGGGCATCTGAAGCGCGACGTGCAACGGATCGTCAACAACGAACGCAACGTGTTTGCAGCGCTGATGGTGGAACTGGGCGAAGCCGATGCGATGGTTTCGGGTTCCACCCGGCATTTCCATCATGTGCTCAATCAGGTGCGGCTGGTGATCGACCCTGTCGAGGGGCAGACGCCGTTCGGCTTTCACATCTTCGCCGGTCGTTCGCGCACCATCCTGATCGCCGACACCACCGTCACCGAGCGGCCGACCGGGCGCCAGCTTGCCGACATCGCCATCCAGACTGCCGCCGCCGCGCGGCGTATCGGCATCGATCCGCGAGTCGCTTTCCTTTCCTATTCGAATTTCGGCAATCCTCCGGGCAGCTATCTCGGCGCTCTGCACGAAGCAGTCGCCATCCTCGACGAGATGCAGCCCGGCTTCGAATATGAAGGTGAAATCTCGGTCGATGTGGCGCTGAACCGTTCGATGATGGACGTGTATCCGTTCAACAGGCTTACCGGCCCCGCGAACGTGCTGGTGATGCCGGGCCTGCAATCAGCCAACATCGCCACCAAGCTGCTGAAGGAACTGGGCGGCGGGCGCGTGATCGGGCCGGTGCTGATGAACCTTGCAAAGCCCGTGCAGATCGTCCCCATGACTTCGGGCGCAACCGACATCGTTACAATGGCGGCACTGGCAGCGGCCGGGGTTGTTCAATGAGCCTTCCGGCAGTCCTCATGATTCATGGCATGTGGAGCCGGCCTTCGACCTACACCACGCTAAGGGCAGAACTGGAAAAAGCCGGCATCCAGAGCGCGGCCGTTACCCTGCCCTGCCACGACATTGCCCCCGGCAGCCCGCCGCCAGCCGCGCTGTCGACGACCAGGCTCGCCGACTATGTCGAGGCGCTCGAACGCGAAGCAGGAAAGCTCGATGGGCCGGTCGTGGTGCTTGGCCATTCGCTGGGCGGCCTGCTGGCGCAACTGCTGGCCGAGCGGATCGATCCCAAGGGCCTGATCCTGCTTTCCACCGCGCCGTCGGCGCAGGCGGGCGCGATGGGCACGGCCTTCACGCTGTCGGCCATGCGCACGCTCTGGGGGGTTGCAGGCGGCTGGGGCTGGTGGAACGAACCGACCCTCATCGACGAGGAAAGCGCCCGCGCAGGCATCTTCAACGGCGTGCCGGAAGCCGAAGTGCGACCGGCGCTTGCCGAACTGACATGGGATTCCGGCGCGGTGCTGGCGCAGATTTCCGCCCCCTTTCTCGACTCCGACAAGGGCAGCCGGGTCCGCTATGAACGGCTGACGATGCCGTCGCTCGTCATCACCGGCCTCGAGGACAGGATCGTGCCCGCCGCCGTTTCGCGCAACACCGCGCGGCTGCTGGCGTCGGCAGGCAGCCGGGTCGACTATGAAGAATGGCCGAACACCGGCCACTGGCTGTTCCACGATGCCGCGCGCCCGAAGCTCGCGGCGTCGATCGCCCGCTTCGTTGCGTCGCTCGGCTGACATCAAGGCGCTCGTTTCAAGGGAGAATGCAGCACATGACATCCGGCTCGGGGCGAACTCTGCAATTTTCCGAGGATGGTGTGACCGACGGCCTTCCGGCGCGGGGTCGGCGCGGGCTTTCCCGTCGCTCGCTGCTGGCGGGGCTGGGCACGGTTGCAGCGGGCTTCAGCCTGCAGGCCTGCGGCGGCGGCAAGGACGGCGGCAGCGATGCCAAGATCAATTTCTATACGTGGGATACCTACACAGGCGAAAACACGCTGGAAGACTTCCAGAAGGCGACCGGCATCCGCGTGCAGGCCAGCTATTTTTCCACCAACGACGAACTGTTCGCCAAGCTGAAGGCCGGCAACCCCGGCTATGACGTGATCGTGCCTTCGAACGAATTCGTCACCCGCATGCGCGAAGCAGGGATGCTGTTGCCACTGGACATGGCGCTGATCCCCAACGCGAAAAACATCGCGCCTGAATTCGCCGGCCTCGATTATGATCCGGAACCCCGCCACAGCCTTGCCTATACATGGCTCGTCACCGGCATCGGCTATCGCAAGTCGCGGGTGAACGGCATCCCCGACAGTTGGAAATATCTCTACGAATCAGATCTTTACAAGGGCAGGATCGCGCTGCTTTCCGAAGCCGCCGACTTGATCCGGCTGGGCGCGAAGTATCTGGGAAAATCGCTGAACGGCATCGACGAGGCGACTGTCCGCGAAGTCGAGGCGATGCTGATCCGCCAGAAGCCGAACATCAAGGCCTTCCACGAGGATAACGGCCAGGACATGCTGCTGGCAGGCGACGTGGACCTGGTGATGGAGTTCAACGGCGACATCGCCCAGATCGCCCGCGAAGACCCGGACATCGGCTTCGTCGTGCCGAAGGAAGGCTCGTTGCTGAACGCCGACACGCTGGCCATCCCGAAGGGCGCGCCGCGCCCGGAAATGGCGCACAAGTTCATCAACTTCCTGCTGGATGCCGAAGTCGGCAAGCATATCGCCGAAACCATCCTGTTCCCGACTCCGAATGCTGCCGCCAAGGCGCTGATGCCCGCAAGCTATCGCGACGATCCGATCATCTTTCCGCGCGGCCCCGGCATGGACCGGAGCGAGTGGGGCCGCTTCGAAGGCGCCGAACAGCAGCGCATGTTCGAAGATGCGGTGACGCGCGTGCGGGCGGCCTGAGCCGCCGGGGGGCGAGGCGATGGCGGCCAACAACTTCGGCGAACGGCGGTCGCCCGGTGCGCTGATCGGGCTGCTGGGGCCGCCGCTCGGCTGGTTCCTGCTGTTCTTTGCCGTGCCGATGGCGGTGGTCTGGGCCTATGGCTTCGGCACCAACACCGGCGTTGCCGAGATCGAGATTTCGGGCAGCTTCGCCAATTATGCCCGCGCGCTCGAACCGCTCTATCTCGGGATATTGGGGCGCTCGCTTGGGTTTGCCGCGCTTGCCACACTGATCTGCCTTGCAGCCGGATTTCCGCTGGCGCTGGCGATCAGTTTTGCCGAACCGCGCCACAAGACATGGCTGCTGATCGCAGTGATGCTGCCGTTCTGGACGAACATGCTGATCCGCACCTATGCGCTGATCGCCCTGCTGCGCGACGAAGGGCTGATCAACCGCGCATTGGGCACCGCCTTCGGCTGGGCGGGCATTCAGCCGTTGCAGATGATGAACAGCAATTTCGCGGTGCTGGTCGGGCTGGTCTATGTCCACCTGCCCTTCACCGTTCTGCCGCTCTATGCGGCCCTCGACCGGCTCGACCGTTCGCTGCTCGAGGCCAGTCTCGATCTTGGCGCCGGGCATCTGCGCACGATCCGGTCGATCGTGGTGCCGCTGGTGGCGCCGGGAATCGCCGCCGCAGTGCTGCTGACGTTCATCCCGGTGCTGGGCAGCTATCTGGTGCCTGATCTGCTGGGCGGCCCGGACAGCCTGATGATCGCCAACGTGATCGAGCGGCAGTTCAAGCGCGCAAACGACTGGCCGTTCGGCGCCGCGCTCTCGTTCCTGCTGATCTACCTCACCTTCTTCGCCATCGCGCTGAGCACTGTGGCAGGCAGAAAGCAGCGGCCATGAGCAGGCAACCAGCCGGCCTTCTGGACTATGCCCGGCGTTGGCCGCTGCGGTTGTGGATGCTGCTGGTCGGGCTGTTTCTTTATGCGCCGCTTGGCGTGCTGGTCGCCATGAGCTTCAACGACAGCCGCCGCACCGTCCGCTGGGAGGGGTTCACGCTGCGCTGGTATGCGCGCGTCTTCGAGGATGCCGAACTGGTGCAGGCGCTGGTCAATTCGCTGACCATCGCCGCCCTGTCGACGCTGATCAGCCTGCTCCTCGGCACGCTGGCGGCGCTGGCGCTGTGGCGGCTGCGCTTTCCGGGGCAGGGGGTGGTCGCCGGTGCCTTTTCACTGCCTATCGTGGTGCCGGAAATCTGCATGGGGGTGGCGATGCTGATTTTCTTCTCGCGGGTGCTGCCATGGCCGCAGGAACTGCCGTGGCCGCTGTCGCTTGGCGCGATCGTGATCGCCCATGTCAGCTTCAGCTTCCCGTTCGTTGCTGTCGTGGTGCGGGCGCGCCTCGAAAGCTTCGACCGCGCACAAGAGGAAGCCGCGCGTGACCTTGGCGCCAGCCCATGGCGGGCACTCGTCGATGTCGTGCTACCGCACTTGCGGCCGGCGCTGCTGGCGGGCGCACTGCTGGCGTTCACGCTCAGCCTCGATGACTTCATCATCACCTTCTTCACCGCCGGGCCGGATACCGTCACCTTCCCGGTGAAGGTCTATTCGATGGTCCGTTTTTCCGTCAGCCCGAAAGTGAACGCCATTTCCACCCTGCTGCTTGCCGTGACCGTGCTGCTTACCTTCATCGCTCTTCGGGTGCAGGCGGCAGCGCCTATTGCCGGGCGCCGCTGATGGCCGGCAGCAGCCCCCGCCCGATCATCGAGATCGAAAACGTCAGCCGCAGCTTCGGTGCGGTCGTCGCGGTAGATCAGGTAAGCCTCAGCATCGCCGAGGGCGAATTTTTCGCACTGCTCGGGCCGTCGGGCTGCGGCAAGACCACGCTTTTGCGGATGCTCGCCGGATTCGAAACGCCAACCAGCGGCCGCATCCTGATCGACGGGGCGGATGTGACGAGGCAGCCGCCCAACCGTCGGCCAGTGAACATGGTGTTTCAGAACCACGCGGTGTTTCCGCACATGAACGTGCTGGCAAACATCGAATATGGCCTGAAAATGGAAGGGATCGGGGCCGCCGAACGCCGCCAGCGGGCCGAGGATGCGCTGGCGCTGGTACAGATGCCGGGCCTTGGCGCGCGCATGCCCGACCAGCTTTCCGGCGGCCAGCGGCAGCGGGTGGCGCTGGCGCGCGCCATCGTGAAACGCCCGCGCGTGCTGCTCCTCGACGAGCCGCTCTCGGCCCTCGACGCCAAGCTGCGCGAGGAACTGCGCTTTGAACTGTCGGCCCTGCAGGACCGGTTGGGCATCACTTTCGTGATGGTGACGCATGATCAGGACGAGGCGCTGGCGCTGGCGACGCGCTGCGCCGTGATGCACAAGGGCGCACTGTTGCAGGTGGCGACGCCCGCCGACCTCTATGAACTTCCGGCCTCGCGCCTCGTCGCCGACTTCATCGGCTCGGTGAACCTGTTCGAGGGCCGGGTCGTCGAGGACGCCGGCGACCATGCCGTCATCGAGCTTGCCGAAGCCGGCATCCGCGCATGGCTCGACCGCAGAACCGGCCTTTCCGCCACCGCACCGATGTGGCTGGCGCTCCGCCCGGAACGGGTCGAACTCCACAAGCTGACGGCGGACAGCCACCCTCCCGAGATGGAGGGGACACCGGCGGGCCATAATGTGGTGAGAGGAACCATCATGGGCATCGCATATCTTGGTTCGGAATCCGTTTACGACGTGGCGCTGGCAGGGGGCAAACGCGTGCGCGTGATCCGCCCCAACCTCACCCGCTGGGACCAGGAGGACTTCACCTTCGACGAGGAAGTCTGGCTGGGGTGGCACGCCGAAGCCGCGCACATGCTGCTGGCATGACGGAAGCCCCCGAAATGCAGCCCGACGAAGTGTTCGTGCCGGTGCCGGGCGGGCGCATCTTCACCCTGCAATGGGGGGAAGGCCCGACGCTGCTGTTCACCCACGCAACCGGCATGTGCGCGCGCGCCTATCTCGATCTGCTGTGGCCGCTGGGCAGCCGGTTCCGGGTGATTGCGCAGGATGCGCGCGGCCATGGCCGCACAGAGCTGGAAGCAGACCCGCAGAATGTGCCGTGGGACTGGAAGATCTACCGGCAGGATCTGGTGCATCTGGTCGCGGCGCTGGGCGGCGGGCCGGTCAGGCTTGCCGGGCACAGTTTCGGCGCCACCTGTTCCTTCGAGGCCGCAGCCGAAACACCGGGACTTGCCGTGTCGGCCTGCCTCATCGACCCGCCGATGGTCCACTTCGATCTGGCGGCAGGCTATCGGGCGATGCGCGATGCCGGAACATTGCAGCCGAACCCGATGGCGGTGCAGGCGTTGCGCCGCCGCAGCCGGTTCGACGATGCGGCCGCCGCGCAATCGGCCTATCGCGGGCGCGGCGTGTTTGCCGGATGGCCCGACCGCGCCCTCGACGACTATCTGCAAGGCGGCCTGCTGCCAGTCGGCGACTGCGTGCGCCTGGCGTGCACGCCGGCGTGGGAATCAGCCAGCTATTGCGGTGTATCGGCTACCTTCGAAGCAAGCGCAGCCGTTGCCGATTTTCCGGTGACGCTGTTGCTGGCCGGGGAAAACAGCACGGTGCAGTCCGCCGAGGAAGCGCGCTTTCGCGCGCTGCAACCGGCCGCTGTCGTCGAACGCTTTCCCGGCACCGGGCATTTCCTGCCTGTCACGCATCCGCATCTGGTGCGCCCCTATCTGGAGGCGCTGGCCTGACGCCGCCGCAACCGGACTTCAGCCAAGCCAGTGTTCCAGCGCGGCGTTCACTGCCGCAGGCTGTTCGAGGGTGGCAAGATGCCCGGCGCCGGGCAGCACCACAAGTTCCGCACCGGGGATCGCCAGCATTTCGTCCTGGTGCGCGCGCGTGGCGATACCATCGGCGTCGCCCCACAGGATCATTGTCGGCACGCGGATCGCCGGCAAGGTCGGGCGGCTGTCGGGCCTGCCCATGATCGCGCGCTGCTGGCGCAGGAATGTCTCGGCTCCGGTGTCGGCGGCCATCTGCCGCGCCAGCGTCAGCAGCGCTTCGTCGCTGCGCCGCCCGGTTGAAAACAGCAGCGGGATGCGTTCCTCGATCACGTCGGCGAAGCGGCCGCTTTCGACAAGATCGATATAGCCCTGCCGCCGCGCCGTCTGCGCCGGGCCGTCGTTGGGCGCAAGCGTGGCCAGCAGCGCCAGCCGATCGACCCGTTCGGGCGCCTGCCGCAACACTTCGAAGGCGATGAACCCGCCCATCGCCAGCCCGGCAAGCGCAAACCGCGCGGGCGCCGCATCCAGCAGTCGCCGCGCCATCCCGGCGATGGTGTCGTCGCTTTGGTGATCCGATACCGAAACGGTGCGCGCGGCGGAAAGCGCCGCGACCTGCGGCGCCCAGACGCGCTGATCCAGCAACTGGCCACAGGCCAGCACAAGGGGAAGCGCCGTCACGATCAGGCCACCCGGTGCAGCAGATCGTCGCCGTTGCGCACCCTTCTGGCGTTTTCGGCCGCCACCTTCATGCTGCGGTTCAGCGTCTCGGGCGTCAGCCACGACACATGCGGCGTGACGACCACCTGATCGAGCCGGAGCAGCGGATTGCGCGGGTCGACCGGTTCACGGTCGAACACGTCCAGCCCGGCGCCGCGCAGGTGGCCGTTTTCCAGCGCCGCAACCAGCGCCGCCTCGTCGATCAGCTCGCCGCGCGCGGTGTTGATCAGCACCGCCCCTGCGGGAAGCGACGCCAGCGCCGCCGCGCCGATCATGCGGTCCGTCTCGGGCGTCAGCGGCACATGCAGCGACAGAATGTCGGCGCGACGCAGCAGTTCCGGCAGCGGCACGCAGGCATAGGGCAGCTCGGGGCGCGGCTGCTGTTCGGCATAGATCACCTCGGCGCCAAGCGCGTCCAGCGCGCGCGCCAGCCGCTGCGCCGAATTGCCCATGCCCACCAGCCCGACCGTCCGGCCGCTGATTTCGCCGCAACTGTCCTTCAGGTCGGTGTTTTCATCCCAGCCACGCCCTGCCCGTGTGCGGCTGTTGAAGCCGTGCGTGCGCCGCAGGACCGCCAGCATCAGCGCCAGCGCCTGTTCGGCCACCGCCTGGCTGTTGGTGCCGGGCATGTTGCAGACGGCGACGCCTTTCGCCTTCGCTGCTTCGATGTCTATCGTGTTTACCCCGACGCCGATCTTCTGGATCAGTTTCAGCTTCGGCGCCCCGGCGATCATGTCGGCCGTCACCGGCACCAGCACATGCAGCAGCACATCGGCGGTCTTCAGTGCTTCGGCAAGGCCCGGCTTGTCCTCGTCGTCGATGATGGTGACGACGCCGCTGCCGAACACGTCTTCCACCTGTTCGACGAAGGCGCGGCTGGCGCGTGTGTGCAGGACGATACCCATCAACCCCTCCCCAAAGCGGCGGCGACGGGCGCCGCGAACGCGGAAGGCCCGGCAAATCGCGCGTTCGCGCCAAGTTCTTCCTCGATGCGCAGCACCTCGTTCCATTTGGCCATGCGTTCGGAACGGGTGAATGAACCGACCTTCAACTGGCCCGCATCCCAGCCGGTCGACAGGTGCGAGATGGTCACGTCCTCCGTCTCTCCGGAACGGGCGGATACGATGGTGCCCCACCCGGCCTCGCGGGCGGCATCGAGCGCGGCCTTCGCCTCGGACACGGTGCCGACCTGATTGACCTTGATCAGCGCCGCATTGCAGACGCCGCCCGCCACTGCATCGCGCACCCGGCGGGCGTTCGTCACCAGCACATCGTCGCCGATGATCTGCACCCGGTCGCCAAGCGCCCGCACGACCGCCGCCATGGTTTCCCAATCGTCCTGACCGGCTGGATCCTCGATCGAAAGAATGGGATAGCGGCCGGCCCATGCAACCATCAGTTCGGCCATTTCCGTACCCGACAACTGCGAGCCATCGAGCGCCATCCGATAGCGGCCATCAGCGCAAAATTCATTGGCCGCCATGTCGAGCGAAATGAACACTTCCTCTCCGGCGCGGTAGCCCGCTTCCTCGATCGATCTGGTCAGCGTGTCCAGTGCGTCCTCGTTCGACGTGAAATTCGGCCACCAGCCGCCTTCATCGGCGACACCGGTGATCGGGCTTTTCGCTTCCATCAACCGCCCCGCTGCCCGATATACATCGGCGGTGATTTCCAGCGCCCGGCGGAAACTGCCGGCGTGCGGCGCCATCACCATGAAATCCTGCACGTCGGTGCGGCGGCCGGCGTGGGCGCCGCCGCCGAAAATCTGGATTTCCGGCAGGGGAATGCGAACCGGACGGCCTTGCGCCAGCCAGCGCCATGTCGGGACGCCTTCAGCCGCCGCCGCCGCATGCAGCACCGCCATCGACACCGAAACCAGCGCATTGGCCCCGAGCCGCGAACGGTCGGCCGTGCCATCGAGTTCAACCAGCGCCGCATCGATCGCCGCCTGATCGCGCGCATCGCGGCCCACCAGCACCGGCGCGATTTCCGTCGCCACATGATGCACAGCGCGGTCGACGCCCATGCCCGCCTGCCGGTCGCCGCCATCGCGCAGGTCGATCGCTTCGTGCGCCCCGCGCGAGGCGCCCGCAGGTGCAATCGCCCGGCCGACAGCGCCGCCCGCCAGACGCACTTCCGCCTCGACCGTCGGCCTCCCGCGCGAATCCCAAAGCTGGCGCGCCTTCACTTCGACGATGTTCCACTTCACGCGGATGGTTCCCCTTGTTGCGGCCAGCCGCGGATCATCCCGGCAAGGCTGATGGACGGTTGCGACAACAGGAAAAGCGCCGCCGACCGGATGGTCTGCCTGGCCTGTTCATCGCGGATGTAGGGTGCGGGCGACTTGCCGTCGATGCGGGCCAGCAGCAATGCGGCGGCAAGCGCCGCCACCCGTGCCGACAGTGCCTCGCGCGGCTCCCAGTCGGCGCCTTCGATATAGGCATCGGCCAGCGCCGTGGCTGCGGCGAGCATTTCCCCGGCGTGGCCGGTAACATGCACCGCTTTCAGCAGCAGATGCGTCACGCAGAAGGCAGGGTCGAACGCCGGGTCGCCGAATAGCGCGCATTCGGCATCCAGCAGCACCGGGCCTTCGGGGCCGACGAGGATGTTCTTCGGGCTGACATCGCCATGCACCAGCGCCGTCCGCCGGGTGGCAAGATCGTCGGCCAGCGCAGCAAGGCGCGCCGACGCCGCCGGATGCACGCCCGCCACATGCCGCAGGAACGGATCGATCCGCAGCGCCTCGAACAGCGGGCCGTTGTCGAATTCCGCGGCGACCGCCGCATCGCCTGCGGTTGCCGCATGTACCCGCGCCAGATCACGCCCGACGCGTGCGGCAAAGCCTGCATCCACCCGCCCGGCAAGCAGTTCATCCTTCCACACCGGATGCTGATCGGCGGGAAGCCACTGCATGGCGAAGACATGATGGACCGGGTCGTCGGCCAGCACCTCGGGGCAGAGGTGCGGCACGATCGCATGGGCGCGCCGCAGCCAGCGCACTTCGCTTTCGGTGCGCTCGACGGGGGCGAACCAGTCGGCCTCGACGCGAAGCTGCGCCAGCGCCCGCTTGACCACGCAGATCGCGCGGCCGCCCTGATCGACACGCCAGACATCGCAGGAAACCCCGCCGGTCAGCGGCACCAGCGAAAGTGCGGCACCTTCGGCCACCAGCCCCGCCCCGGCAAGCAGCCGGCCGACCATCGCTTCGTCGTCGCCAGCCATCGCCGTCAGGACTTTTCGCGAATCCAGTCGGCGACGAGGTCCGCCGCCGTCTGCCGCTCTGCCAGCGAATCCTCGAAATAATGCGCGCCGGGGATCAGTTCGAGGCGCTTGTCCTTTGCGCCGATGAAGTCGTGGATCTTGCGCGCGTCGCTTGGAAAGACCCCCGTGTCGGCGGCGCCCTGCACCACCAGCGAGGGATTCTTGATCCGCTCCAGATGCGGCTTGCCCTGACAGGGCGAGGTTTCGAGGCTCCACATGTTGAGCCATGTGCGGATGGTGTTTGCGCGGCCGATGCTGGGCGTGCGGTTCGCCAGCGCCGGGACGCCGCGATAGCACCAGTTCGGCTTGCGGTCCGACGGATCGATCGCCGGGTCGACGCAGCGGATGTCGCCCCAGACGCGGAACATCGGGAAGATGCGGTCGGGGATACCGGCGTCGTTCAGGCGCTTCAGCTCGGCCTTCGCCCAGTCGGTGATGCGCTGGTTTCGCGCGCGCTGCGCCGCGCGATATTTCTCGATGAAGGCCGTCGAATAGGGCGGGCCATTGTCGGGGTTGAACGGGTCCAGTGCGGGATCGGTCGCCACGGGGTCGTTCTCGTCGATGACCGACGCATCCATCCAGTCGGTCAGGACTTCCGGGCGGCCCTGATGGGCGTTGAACGACACATAGAGGTCGCCCCCGGGCAGTTGCGCATAGGCGTCCTGCCCGGCGGGCGACAGGCCGGCGGCCAGCGTCGGTTGCAGCGCCTCGGCCTGATAGGCCCCCATCAGCGACCCGCCGCCCGAGTTGCCGAAAATCACCACCTGCTCGACGCCCGCCACTTCCTTCAACCAGCGCACGCCGACCGAAATGTCGAGAATCGCATGTTCCAGCAGGAACTGGTCTTCGAAGCCGCGATAGCGGGTGTTCCAGCCCAGAAAACCAAAGCCCTGACGCGCGAAATAGGGCGCGATGTAATGTTCGGTGAAGTCGACGTTGTAGTGGGTGGCGATCAGCGCCACCTTGGGGCGCTTGCCGGCGGGCGTGTAATAGATCCCCTGACACGGGTGCCCCCCGGCCTGGATGCGCGGCGCCGTGGGCGACACCATGCCGATGAATTGCGTGTCCACACCCGCGAGTCCGTTCGGATCCATGCCTCTCTCCCGATAATGATTAGAATGCGAAGGATATGCCGGGTTTTTGCCGCCCTGTCCATAGATAGCACGCAAGCCCGACACCCGCGCCAACGGCCTGGTATCAGGCCGTGAAATACACCTCAACCGGTTCGAAACCATCGATTTCCGCGCGGAAATGATCCCCGGCGGCGATCGGCGCCACCGGGCCCATCGCGCCGGTCAGGATCAGTTCGCCAGCACGCAGCGGCTCGCCCAGTTCGATGGCGTGGCGCACCGCCCATTGCAGCGCCAGCAGCGGGCTTCCAAGCACCGCCGCACCGCTGCCGGTGCTGACGGTTTCGCCATTCCTGCACAGCCGCATCGTCGCGGCCGACAGCTCCATGCCCGCGCCGGCCGTGCGCGCAGCGCCCACCACGCAGCCCCAGCCCGAAGCATTGTCGGCCACCGTGTCGGCCAGTGTCACGCGCCAGTCGGCTACACGGCTGTCGACAATCTCCAGCGCCGGGACGACCGCCCCGACCCTTGCCAGCAGCGCATCGGCATCGAGGTCGGGGCTGGTGATGTCGTCGGCCAGAACCAGCGCCAGTTCGGCCTCGATCCTTGGAAACAGCAGCCCGGCCATCGGCACGGTTGCGCCAGATTCGAACCGCGTCGACGCCCAAAGCGCGCCCAGATCCGGCTGATCGACACCGAACTGCCGCTGCGCCGCAACCGAGGTGAGCCCGATCTTGCGCCCCACCTCCACGTCGCCCGCTTCCCGGCGGCGGCGGCTGTTGTGGCGCTGCACGGCATAGGCTTCGGCCGCATCGACAAGCCCCATGGTCTGGCTGGGCGGTTCGATCGCCAGCGCCCCAAGCCGCGCTGCAAACAGGCTGTCGGCAATCGCTGCGATCCGTCCGGTCATTTGCCCTATTCCTCAATTCGTCGTAATTCGATAGCATACTAACGGATTTCACCGCCCTCAAGCTCTGTGAGGCAGCCGCCGCATGACGCCGTTCACCCGCCTTACATCGCCAATCGCCGCCCTGATGCAGGCCAATATCGACACCGACCAGATCCTGCCCGCAAACCACATGAAAGGCCTGACGCGAGCGGGCCTCGGCCGCTGGCTGTTCGAGAAACTGCGTTACGAAGCCGATGGAACGCCACGCGCGGATTTCGCGCTGAACCAGCCCGCCTGCCGCGATGCCCGGATACTGGTTGCAGGCATCAATTTCGGCTGCGGCTCGTCGCGCGAACATGCGGTGTGGGCGCTTGCCGACCATGGCATCCGCTGCATCGTGGCGCCAAGCTTCGGCATGATCTTCGAATCGAACTGCGCCAGAAACGGGCTGCTGCTGATCCGGCTTCCGGAAGCACAGACGATGCGCCTTGCGAACTTTGCGGGCCAGTCGGCGACCGTCGATCTGGACCAGTCGGTGATCCTTCTGCCGAATGGCGCACAGCAGCCGTTTTCGGTCGACGCCCGCGTCCGCCAGCGCCTCCTTTCCGGAGAGGACGAGATCGGCCGCACGCTGGCGCACGCCGCCCGGATCGACGCCTACGAGGCCAGAGCCGCAGGCTGAGGCATATCCTGCCGCATCGTGCGGGGATCGGTAATGCACCCGGCGATCGCGGAAGCAGCAACCATCGCCGGGCTCATCAGATGGGTTCGCCCGGCATGGCCCTGCCGGTTTTCGAAGTTCCGGTTCGATGATGATGCACAGCGTTCGCCCGGCGCCAGCCGGTCGGGGTTCATGCCGACGCACATCGAACAGCCCGGCTCGCGCCAGTCGAAACCGGCGGCGATCAGGATCCGGTCCAGCCCTTCGGCCTCGGCCTGCCGCCTGACGAGGCCCGATCCCGGCACCACCATCGCCCTGACGTGCGAAGCGACCCGGCGCCCGCGCGCGATTGCCGCTGCCGCGCGGATATCCTCGATGCGGCCATTGGTGCACGATCCGATGAATGCCCGGTCGATGGCGATGCCCGCAACCGGCGTTCCGGGTTCAAGGCCCATATAGGCAAGCGCCCGTTCCTCGGCGGCGCGGGCCTGCGCGTCGGTGTGGCGGCGCGGGTCTGGGATGGCGCCATCGATCGCCACGCTCTGGGCAGGGGTCGTCCCCCAGGTAAGCATCGGTTGCACATCGCCTGCATCCATCCGCATCTCACGATCGAAGCGGGCGGCGGCATCGCCCGGCAGCGCCAGCCAGTCGCGCAGCGCGGCATCCCATACATGGCCGTGCGGGGCAGCCGGACGCCCGGCCAGATAATCGAACGTCACCCGATCAGGCGCGATCAGCCCGGCCTGCGCCCCCATTTCGACGCTCATGTTGCTCAGCGTCATCCGGCCTTCCATCGA
>NZ_DBNHFX010000124.1:0-54795 GCF_057137845.1 Sandaracinobacteroides sp.
CGGCGAAGGTGAACAGCGTTTCCGAAAGAATTTCCGCTGCCGCCGGGTCGGCGTCGCCAAGCGCCCGTAGCGCCGCTTCCTCGTCGAGGCCGGCCAGATTGATGAGATCGGCGGCCCGCTGCATCCCGCCATGCCCGACCAGCGGCTGCCTTGGCCGGGCGTTGCTGATGCGCGCTTCGAGTGCGGCATCCAGTGCTTCGGCGGCGTGCGGCGTCACTGGTCCCATGGTTGCGATCCGGCGCACGAGGTCGGGTTGCAGTTCTGCGGGCAGCCGAGCCAGCACGGCTGCCGCGCGCGCCGTGTCGAGCCGGGCGAGGATGAACGCCTGCGCCTGCGGGTGCTCCCCCTCGAGCAGGCTGGCGATGGCGTAAGGTTCCAGCCATTGCAGCCGGGCGAACAGCGGCTGCGTGGCATCGTCGCCGATGCGTTCGATCATGCCGCCCGCCCGTTCCTCGCCAAGCGCCTTGCCGAACAGGTCGCGCATGGTCGCAGGGCCGGTGCCGACGGCTACCGTTTCGCTGGCGATTGCAAGCACTTCATCGAGCAGGGTGTCGATCGTCGCTGGCGTCGCCTCGGCGACGGAAAGCATTGCGCGGCCGACGGTTTCCACTTCGGCGGGGGCGAGGCGCGCCAGCATGGCAGCGGCCTCAGGCCCTTCGAGGAGGAGCAGCAGCAACGCCGTTTTCTGTGCACCTGTCAGCATCACGCGTCGCCTGCGGGGGCGGCCAGCAGCCGGCGGGCGACGGCGGTAACGCGCGCGCTGTCGGAGGCGGCGAGCAGCCGCGTCTCGGCCAGCTTGGCGGAATAGTCGGCCGGAGGCAGCGGTGCAGGTGGCGCGCCGCCGATGATCGTGCCGGTTGCGCCCGCCCGGTCAGGCATGGCGGGGCTGGCAGCCATCAGCCGTTTCAGCACCGGCCGCACGACGAACGCCAGCAGCGCAATCGCCACCAGCGCGACGGCGAGCCAGCGGCTGCCTTCCACTACCAGCGGCTCGCGCCACAGCGGCACTTCGTCTGGCCGGGCTGTGGCAAAGTCGCGCGCGGATACGGCGATCCTGTCGCCGCGTGCCTGATCGTAGCCGACCGCCCCTTCGACGAGCGCGCGCATGTCGGCCAGAACCTTGTCGCGGCCTTTGGCCGGCCCAAGAGCGCCCGCACGGATGGCGACGGCCGCCGTCAGCCGGCGGATCTGCCCGCCGCTCCGGCTGGTCACTTCGACCGAGCGGCCGAGTTCGAAGTTCCGGGTGGCTGCCTCGTTGCCGGTTGCGCTGACCTGCGGCCCGGCAGCGACTGGCGCAGTTGCCGAAACGCTGGCGGCGGCGGGAATGCTGTTCGACAGCGCCCCCGGTATCCCCATCGCCCTGGGTTCCGACGCAGTGCTGCGGCTGGTCTGTTCGGAGCGCAACGCGCCTGCCGGATCATAGCGTTCCTGCGTTGCCTCGTGTGCGGCGAAATCCAGATCGACCGACACCTGCGCAGTGACGTTTTCGCGCCCGACGATCGGGCCGAGCAGTTGCAGGATCGACTGGCGCGCCCGTTCTTCGATTGCTGTTTGCAAACGCAGGCGGCGGTCGTCTCCGGCCAGTCGGCCGGGGCCGGGTTCACCGGCCAGCAGGCGGCCCGACTGGTCGGCGATCGCCACATTGTCGGGCGAAAGGCCGGGTACGGCGCCCGCGACCAGATGCACGATTGCGCGCGCCTGCGTATCGGAAAGGCTGCGCCCCGGCGCAAGCGTCAGCGTGATCGACGCCGTGACGGGGACCTGTTCGCGCACGAAAGGCGAAGCTTCGGGCCGGGCGATCAGCACGCGCGCGGCTTCGATGCCCTGCAACGATTCGATCGATCGGGCGAGTTCGCGTTCCTCGGCGGATTTCAGCCGCGCGCCTTCGATGGCGCGGCTGGTGCCAAGCGGCATGTCGGCCAGAAGTTCGGCGCCGCCGGGCGCCGCGCGCGGCAGGCCCTGCCCGGCAAGGATCATCCGCGCGCGGGCATGGTCGGCGGATGGAAGCAGCACGTCGCCGCTGGCTGCATCCAGCCCGACATCGAACCCGGCGGTTTCCAGCGCCGACACGACGGCTGCCTTGTCGCTGTCGGGCAATTGGCGGAACAGCGGCGCGCGCGCCGACGGCCCAAGCAGCAGCCAGCCGATCAGGGCAAGGCCGATGACGGCGGCGGCAAGAGCGGGCAACGCCGCCCGCGACATGACGGGGCTGGCGCGCAAACGGGCGAGCGCCTGACCGACGGGTGCCGGAAGCGCGCCGGAGAGCGAGCCAGAGAGCGGACCGGTGCCGGAAATTTCGGTGCCCGCCATCTCAGACCGGCATGTTCATGACATCGCGGTAGGCACCGAGCAGGCGGTTGCGCGCCTGCAGCGTGGCCTCGAACGCGATGGCGGCTTTCTGCCTGCCAAGCATCACGGCAGCGATGTCCTGCGTGTCGCCGCGTTCCCATGATGCGCCCGCAGCCTGCGCTTCGGCTTGCAGCCCGTTCACCGCTTTCAGCGCGTCGGCCATGGCGCCGCCGAACCCCTGGGCGGTGGATTGCGTTGTGCCGCCGGCGGGTGCGGTTGCGGGCGCCAGCGCCTGGCTGCGCTGGACGATTTCCGCCCTTAGCGCCAGCACGCCCGACATGCCGAGCGAAGGGGAAATGCCGTTCATGCGAGCACGAGCCGGGCGGATGCGCCAGCGCGCGCCGGGTTGCGCGGACGTCCGGCAAGTGCCGCCAGCTTGTAGCGAAGCGCGCGCTCGGAAATGCCGAGCCGCGCCGCCGCTTCGGAACGGCGGCCGTCGGTTTCGGCAAGCGCGGTTTGCAGCGCCTGCGTTTCATGCTGGCGGAGGTCGTCGGCAAGGGACGATGCGGCGGGTTGCCGAACCTCGATGCCGATATGGTGCGTGGCGATCGGCTGGCCACCGGCCAGGATCGCCGCACGCTCCAGCACGTTCGAGAGTTCGCGCACATTCCCCGGCCAGTCGTGGCTGAGGAGCGCCTGCAACGCGCCCATGGTTGGCGCCGCGACGACGCCGTTGCGGCGCAGCAGCATGGCGGCAAGCGGCAGGATGTCGGCCGGTCGCTCGGCAAGCGGCGGGATCGCCAGCGGGAACACCGCGAGGCGCCAATAAAGGTCGGCGCGGAAGCGGCCTGCCGCGACCTCGGCGGCGAGGTTGCGGTTGGTTGCCGCCACGAGGCGCACATCGACGGTGACCGGCGCCGTCGCGCCAAGCGGCAGCACTTCCCCCAGTTCGACCGCGCGCAGCAGCTTTGCCTGAAGGCTGAGCGGCAGTTCGCCCAGCTCATCGAGAAACAGTGTGCCCCCGCTGGCCGCGCGGAACAGCCCGGCCGACGCACCTTGCGCGCCGGTGAAGGCGCCGCGTTCATAGCCGAACAGCATGGCTTCGAGCATGGTTTCCGGAAGTGCCGCGCAGTTCAGCGCAAGGAACGGCTGCCGGCGGCGCGGGCTTTCGTCGTGCAGGAAGCGCGCCACCACCTCTTTGCCGGCGCCCGAGGGGCCGGTGACGAGCACCGTCGCGCGGCCCGGCGCCACCTGCCGGGCGAGATCGAACAGCGCGATGGTCTTGCGGTCGGCCATGACCGGCGCCGGGGATGCTGTTGCCAGCAGACCCGCAAACCAGGCTGCCAGCCCACCCGGCCCATGTTCCGGCCTTTCCGCACCGATCATCGCGCACCCTTTCTTCTGCCCGGTTTCTTTTTTCAGGCCCGCAAGCTTTTCCGGCGCGGGTCGTTCAGGGTGCAGCAAAGGCCGTGCCAACTGCGCCATCCTCGGTGCGGACGGTGTGGCTTAGGGCATTGCCGTCAGGAAATTGACGCTTGTGCGCTGGGGCGTCAGAAAATTGACGTGGGCCATCATGGACGGGGGCGCTGACGATTCCCGTGGCATTCGCCGGCAGTCGGGGCTAGCGGATCAGACCATGAGCAGCCCCGACGTTCTTCTTCTCCGCCGCCCGGACGACTGGCACGCCCACCTGCGCGACGGCCCGATGCTGAAGGCGGTGGCCGACAGCACGGCGCGGCAGTTCCGCCGCGCCATCGTCATGCCCAATCTGGTACCGCCGGTGCTGACCGTGGCCGACGCCAAGGCCTATCGGCAGCGCATTCTGGAAGCCGTCGATCCCGCATACGGCTTCGAGCCGCTGATGACATGCTACCTGACCGACACGACCGATGCCGACGATCTGGCCCGTGGCGCGGTGGAAGGCCTGTTCACCGCCGCCAAGCTCTATCCGGCGCACGCCACCACCAACAGCAGCCATGGCGTCACCGATATCGGGCGGCTGGATGGCGTGTTGCAGCGGATGCAGGAAATCGGCCTGCCGCTGCTGGTGCATGGCGAAGTGACGGATCGAACAGTCGACATTTTCGACCGCGAGGCGGTGTTCATCGAGCGGGTGCTGACGCCGCTGACAGTCCGCTATCCGGGCCTGAAGCTGGTGCTGGAGCATATCACCACCGAACAGGCGGTCGCCTTCGTCGAGGCTGCGGGGCCGAATGTTGCGGCCACCATCACGCCGCACCATCTGCACATCAACCGCAACGCCATCTTCGACGGCGGGATCCGGCCACACGCCTATTGCCTGCCTGTCGCCAAGCGCGAACGGCATCGGCTTGCCCTGCGCAAGGCCGCGACATCGGGTTCGGCGAAGTTCTTTCTTGGCACCGACACCGCGCCACATGCTGTTACGGCAAAGGAATCGGCCTGCGGTTGCGCCGGCATTTTCTGCGCGCCCCATGCGCTGGAAAGCTATGCCGCCGTGTTCGACGAGGAAGGCGCGCTGGACCGGTTGCAGGCCTTCGCCAGCGAGAATGGGCCGCGCTTTTACGGGCTGCCCCTGAACGACGAACTGGTCCGGCTGGAGCGCCGCCCGACGCAGGTGCCGGAATTCCTGGACCTTCAGGGTGCGCGGCTGGTGCCGTTCCACGCGGGTGAAACGCTGGGCTGGGCCTTTACCGGAATCGCCTGACCGGCCTCAGTAGAGGCCCGACCCGTACCAGGTGGCAAACTCGGCGAAGTTCGGCGCCTGCAGCGCATTCACCACCGGATCGACGGCGATCTGCACCACGCTGGTGCGGCCGCTTTCCAGGGCGCGCCGGATCGCCGGGCCGATGTCGGCGGTTCGATCGACATACTGGCCGTAGGCACCGAATCCTTCGGCGATCCGGTCGAACCTGACTTCGCCCCACTTCACCTCGACGTCGCGGTTTTCGCCGAAGGCGGCGTAGGCGGGCAGATGCTCCATGCCCCACGCAGCGTCGTAATTGACGACGCAGACAATCGGCAGCTTCTTGCGGACGGCGGTTTCCAGTTCCGAAATATGGAACTGGAACGCGGAATCGCCAGTGATCAGGCAGACCCGCCGGTCATTGCCGACAGCAAGCTGCGCCCCGATCGCATAGGGCAGGCCAACGCCCAGATGCCCGAACTTCGACGTCCACAGATAGTCCCGTCCGCGCAGTTCGTTGTAGGCCAGTTCCCAGAGCGAGGTGCAGCCGCCATCGCGGACGATCACCGTGTCGTCGGGCAGTTCGCGCGTTACTTCGACGATCATCCGGCCTGGGTGGATGGGCATGGTGTCGGGCGCGGCGGCGATCATCGCGGCGCGGCCTTCCGCCAGCGTCTGCCGCCATGCGGCAAGCTGCGGGAACGGGCGCATCGGCCCGAGTTCGGCGAGCGCCTGATGCAGTTGCGGCACGACATCGACGAGATTGCCGACCAGCGGCACGTCGATCGGCCGGTTCACGCCGATGTTGCCGGGGTCGCGTTCGATGTAGATCCATTTGCGATCCGTTCGCCCGACGGCCCAGTGGCTGTCGGTGCCATAGTGCAGCGGCTCGCCGATGCCGGTGCCGACGGCCAGCACCACATCGGCGGCGGCGATGGCGGCGTTCGCCTGCTCCGTCGAATAGGGCAGCACCTGTGCGTGGGTGTCGGGCAAGGTGCCGCGTCCGCCCCAGCTCGGGATGACTGGGCAGCCCGCATGTTCGGCCAGCGCCTGCATCGCCGCATGGCCGCGCGCGGTGTGCACGCCGGTGCCGCTGAGGATGATGGGGAGTTCTGCGTTGAAGATCATTTCGGCGGCGCGACGGACGGATTGCGGATCTGCCAGTTGCTGCACCACGCGATACTGTTCCGGGCGGGGCGCTTCGCCACAGGCAAGCTGCGTAAGGCTGTGATCCTCGGGGAGTTCGACATAGACCGGGCCGGGCGTGCCGCTCATGGCCTGGCGGAACGCCTCGTGCATGACATCATCCACCTGATCGGCAAACTCGATGATGCCGACATATTTCATCGCCGGGCGGAAGAATTCGGGCTGGTGCGTGTATTGAAACTGGCTGCGGCGGACGCGCGCATCATAGCGGCGGGCGCGCTGGCCGCCGAGGAAGATGACGGGGATCTTTTCCTTGGCGGCGCAGACGGCGGCGGGCAGCAGGTTGGCGACGCCCGGCCCTTCGTTGCCGCAGATGATCGCCGGGCGCCCGGTCATGCGGGCCATGGCGTCGGCCATGAATGCGCCCGCCGATTCATGGTGCGGCGCGATCACTTCCCACCCGCGATCGACGGCGGCGCGGTGCAGGTGCTGCACCAGTGGATCGGGAATCCCGAACAATGTGCGGATGCCTTCGGCTTCCAGCAGTTCGATGATGCGCTGCGGCACGGTCGTCTGGTTGGATTTCGGATCGGCCATGTTCGTTGTCCGGTGCTGGAGGGCAGGAATTCCCGAGAATTCGGCAACGTTGATCATGTCGACGACAGGAAACACTGATCAATGAACGAGGTGTGACGATTCGTCGTTCCCCGATAATGGCATTCGATATTGCCCAAGGCCAAATAATCACTTAGGATGCAAACCAGTATTTTCTGAAACGGGTATTGGTCGCACTTCTGCTGACGCGGGGGAAAGCCATGTCGGATCTTGCCTGGTACATCACACTCGCGCTGGTGCTGGCGCTGGCGTTGGTCTTTCTGCTGGTTGCGGTGCGCTCGCGCGAACCGGCCGATGCGGTGAAGGTGCAGAAGGCATCCTATGGTTATCGCCGGGGGCTTTTCATCGGGCTGGTGCTGCTGGGCGTGGTGGTCGCCTTCGCGTCGCTTCGCAACCTGCCATATACCTCTGCCAGTGCGGCGGTGCCGGATCAGGTGATCAACGCCACCGGGCATCAGTGGTATTGGGATCTCGATCGGGAAACGGTGGTCGCGGGGCAGCCGGTCGAATTCAGGATCACCAGCGCCGACGTCAACCACGGCTTTGGTATCTATGATGCGGAAAACCGGCTGCATGCGCAGGTGCAGGCGATGCCCGGCTATGTGAACCGGCTGCGCTTCACCTTCCGGCAGCCGGGCACCTACCGTGTGCTGTGCCTCGAATATTGCGGACTGGCGCACCACGACATGACAGCGCAGATCGAGGTGAAAGCGCCCTGACGAGGGAGGACGGACCATGGCCGCCGGAGAATTTCACGAACCAGAGATCGACAGCCTCGGGCGGCGGATGATCGCCACCAACTTGTCGCTGGTCGGGGTCGTGTTCCTGCTGATGGTGGTTGCCGGGTTGCTGATGCGGCTGGCGCAGGCCGGCTGGATGGAAATCGGCGCAGATCGCTTCTACCAGCTTCTCACCGTGCACGGCACCGGGATGGTCGGGATCGCGATCCTCGGCGGGTCGTCGGTGATGTGGTATTTCCTCAGCCGTTATGTGCGCCTGACGAGTGCGCTGCTGGTGGTGAACCTGCTGCTGTTTCTGGCTGGCGTGGTGATGATTCTGGGTGCCGCCTTCGTCGGCGGCTATGCCAGCGCCTGGACGTTTCTCTACCCGCTGCCCGCAGTATCAGGCGGGGTGTGGGGACAGCAGGCGGCGTTCTGGTACCTGTTCGGCCTGCTGCTGATCGGCGTCGGGTTTCTGCTGCTGTTTCTGGATGTCGGGCGCGCGATCGTCGGGCGGTATGGCGGGATCTTCCGCGCGCTCGGCTGGCCGCAACTGTTCGGCTCCTCGACCGAGGAACTGCCGCCGCCCACGGTCGTCGCCAGCACCATGTCGACGGTGGTGACGGTGCTCTGCCTGATCGCCGGGGCGACGATCCTTATCCTCAGCATCGTCAACCTGTTCGTGCCGGGGTTCACGGTCGATCCGCTGTTCGCCAAGAACATCATCTATTTCTTCGGCCACACCGTCATCAACGCCACCATCTACATGGCGGTGACGGTGGTTTATGAACTGCTGCCGGTGCACACCGGCCGCCCCTACAAGTCGTCGAAGGTGTTTCTGGCCGCCTGGGCCGGATCGACGATCATGGTGCTGGTGATCTTCCCGCACCATCTGCTGATGGACTTCGCCATGCCCAAATGGGCGATGATCTTCGCGCAGATCCTTTCCTATACCAACAGCTTCCCGGTGCTGACCGTTACCGGGCTTGGCGCGCTGGCGCTGGTGCACCGTTCGGGCATGAAATGGAACATGATCAGCGGCCTGATCTTCCTGTCGATGTTCGGCTGGATGGCGGGCGTGGTGCCGGCGGTCATCGATGCGACGATCGTCGTCAATTCGGTGATGCACAACACGCTCTGGGTGCCGGGCCATTTCCACTTCTATCTGCTGCTTGGCCTGCTGCCGATGATCCTTGCGTTCATGTATCATCTGGCCCGGCTGCCGGCGTCGCTTGCGCCGTCCTCGCCCGAGGGCTGGGCGCTCTGGCTTTATGTGCTGGCGGGGTTCGGGTTCGTGCTGATGTTCCTGAACGGCGGAAGCCATAGCGTGCCGCGCCGCTGGGCGGTGCATCTGCCGGAATGGATGGTCTATGACCAGATCGCCTCGGTGTTCGCGATTGTGGTGCTGGCGGCGGCCACCTTCTTCATCCTGCGGACGATTGCCGGCCTGGCCCGCTACGCAACCGGAAAATGAGCCGGCGCGGCATCGCCGCCGTTGGCGCGGCGCTGGTGGCAGGCGCCGCATTGCTGTGGTGGGGGACGGGCGGTTTCACCATCTTCACCGCCGAAACGGCGCGGCGCGCGGATGTGGCGCGGCAGCCGCGCCCGCTGCCGCCGATCCGGCTGGAAGACCAGAACGGCCAACCCGCCAGTTTTTCGTCGATGGCGGGCAAGGTCGTGTTGATGGACTTCGTCTATACCCGCTGCCCGACCGTCTGCTCGGTGCTTGGGGCGGGGTTCGAGCAATTGCGCGCACGCATCCGCCGCGAAGGATTGCAGGACCGCATCCTCCTCGTCACCTTCAGTTTCGACCCCGAGCATGACGGCCCGGCGGAACTTTCCGCCTATGCCGAACGGTTCGGCGGCGCCGACGCCGGGTGGAGCTTTGTGCGCGCGCCATCGCGCCGGCAGACAGATGAACTGCTGCGCGCGACCGAACTGGTGGCGGTGCCGGATGGTGCGGGCGGGTTCGTCCACAATGCCGCCATTCACATCGTCGACCGGCGGGGCCGCGTCGTCCGTATCGTCGACAGCGACGCCTTCGACGAGGCATTCGAGATCGCGCGCAAACTGGCATGAGCCGGCGCCGAAGGGTTCTGCTGGCTCTGGCCATCGTGGCGCTGTTCGGCCTGCCGCCGCCTGCCATCTGGTGGGAAGCGTCTCTGGTGCGGCACATGCTGGTGCAGATTCCGGCGCTGGTTGCGGCAGGCTTTGCCATTGGTGCGCGGTTACCACCCGATCGCGTAGCCGCCGGGGCGCGGCAGGCCGATGCGGTGGCGGCCGTCCTCGTCGGATTGTTCGTGCTTGCGTTCTGGATGCTGCCGCGCTGGCTGGATGCGGCAGTTGTCAGCCGCACCACCGACGCGGTGAAGGTTGCAAGCCTGGTACTGCTGGCCGGGGTGCCGCTTGGCTGGGGCTGGGTGCGGCTTGGTGTGGTTGCGCGCGGCTTCGTATGGGTGCATGGCGTCACCATGCTGCTGGTGCTGGGTTTCCTCTATCTGGGATACCCGGATCGCCTCTGTAACAGCTATCTTCTGGGCGAGCAGGCCCGGCTTGGGCGCGGTGCTTTGCTGCTGGCGGCGATCGTCGGGGTGATTGCCGTCTATCCGGCCTTCGTCGGGCGCCACCCGCAGGCAAGCGCGAACGAGACCGACCGATGAAGCCCAAACTGCTGACGACCCTTGCCACCTATAATCGCCGGCTGTTCGTGGGCGATGCGGTGGCCGGGATCACGGTTGCGCTGGTGGCGCTGCCGCTCAGCATCGCCATTGCGATCGCCTCGGGTGCAGACCCAAAGGCCGGGCTGGTGACGGCGGTGATCGGCGGGCTGCTGATCTCGTTGCTGGGCGGAAGCCGGGTGCAGATCGGCGGGCCGACGGGCGCGTTCATCGTGGTGGTCTATGGCGTGATCCACCAGCACGGCTTCGACGGGCTGCTGCTGGCGACGCTGATGGCGGGGCTGCTGCTGGTTGTCGGCGCGCTGTTCCGGGTCGGGCGGCTGATCCGGCTGGTGCCCGAACCGGTGGTCGAGGGGTTCACCATCGGCATCGCCATCATCATCGCCGTCAGCCAGTTGAAGGATCTGCTGGGCCTGTCGCTGGGCAAGGTCTCGGCGGATCTGGTCGAACTGGTTCCGGCGCTGTGGGATGCGCGTGCTTCGACCAATGTTGCGGCGCTTGGTATCGGCCTTGGCACCATTGCCGCGATATTTGCACTGCGAAAGGCGGCGCCGCGCCTGCCCGGCGCGATGCTGGCGGTCGTCGTGGCGTCGGCAGCCGTTGCGCTGCTGTCGCTGCCCGTCGACAGCATCTATTCGCGCTATGGGCCGATGCCCGCAAGTTTTCCGCCGCCATCCCTGCCGCCGATCAGCATCGCCAGAATCGCCGCGTTGCTGCCTTCCGCCTTTGTGATCGCGTTTCTGGCGGCGGTTGAATCGCTGCTTTCGGCAATCGTCGCCGACCGCATGATCGAGGGGAGCCACCGCCCCAATGCCGAACTGCTGGCGCAAGGTGCCGCGAACATCGTGTCGCCGCTGTTCGGCGGCCTGCCTGCAACCGGCGCGATCGCGCGCACGGCAACCAATGTGCGCGCCGGCGGCACCACGCCCGTCGCCGGTATCGTGCATGCGCTGGTGATTCTGCTGGTGGTGCTGACGCTGGGGCCGCTTGCGGGCTATCTGGTGATGCCGGCGATGGCCGGGCTGCTGATCGTGACCGCCTGGACCATGAGCGAGCCGAGGCGATGGCCCGAGCGCCTGCGTATGCGCTCGGCCGACCGGCTGCTGCTGTTCCTGACCATCGCGCTGACGGTGCTGAGCGACCTGACGGTGGCGATTGCGGTTGGAACGGCGCTTGGCCTTGCGCAGCGGCTGATGCGGCGCGGCGTCGAACCCGCCGACTGGAACCCGAGGGACCACTGACCAGCCGGGCTGAAACCTCTTTGCATCCACAGCTTGGGGAAGCCGTCTGCCCCGTTCATGATGCACCCGACATCGCTAGGAGCAGGAAATGAAACTGGACGGCAAGGTTGCGCTGGTAACGGGTGGCGCAAGCGGCATCGGCCGCGAGGCGGCGTTTGCGCTGGCCCGCGAGGGGGCCGCCGTCATGGTGACCGACATCGACGGCGAGGGCGGCGCGGCAACGGTCGCGCAGATCGAAAAGGCGGGCGGTCGTGCGCGCTATCAGCACCACGATGTCCGTTCCGAGGATGAATGGATCGCAGTCGTTACGGCAACCGAACAAGCGTTCGGAGGGCTGGACATTCTGGTCAACAATGCCGGCATCGGCAAAGGCGAACTGATCACCGAAATGCGCCTGGAGGACTGGAACAACCAGGTTGCGATCAACCTGACCGGCGTGTTTCTTGGCTGCAAGCACGGCATCCGCGCCATGCGGCGCACGGGGCGCGGCGGTTCGATCATCAATATTTCGTCGGTTGCCGGGCTGGAAGGCGCAGTGGGCCTTGGCGGCTACAGCGCCACCAAGGGCGGCGTGCGGCTGCTGACGAAATCGGTGGCGAAGGAATATGCGACCGAGCGCATCCGCTGCAATTCGGTGCATCCGGGCATCATCGACACCCCGATCTGGACCAAGATCGACAATGGCGGACTTACCGCCACGCGCGAGGCGCTGGGACTTGCCGATGGTGCGAACGCCGTGCCGGTTGGCGCGCTGGCGATGATGACGCCGATCCAGCGGCCCGGCCTGCCCGAGGAAATCGCCAACGGCATCCTGTTCCTCGCCTCGGACGAATCGGCCCTGATGACGGGTTCGGAACTGGTGATGGACGGCGGCATGACCGCCTGACGGCGGCGCGCCGTCAGCGCCAGAGGCAGTCGTCCAGCCCCTCGTTGGCGACGACACGCGTCCGCGCCGAAATGCGCCCGGCATAGCGCCGGGTGTAGCGGCCCGGCGATGCGGCGTCGCGCTTGATCGGCTGCGGCAGGATCGCCGCCAGACGTGCTGCTTCGATCCGCGTCAGGTTTTTCGCCGATTTGTTGAAATAATGCTTCGATGCAGCCTCGACGCCGAAGACACCGCGGCCGAACTCGGCGACGTTCAGATAGACTTCCATGATACGGGGTTTGCCCCAGATCAGCTCGATCAGCACGGTGAACCAGGCTTCGACGCCTTTGCGGACGATGGTGCGACCCGGCCACAGGAAGGCGTTCTTGGCGGTCTGCTGGCTGATCGTCGATCCGCCGCGCAGTTTGCCGCCCTTCTGGTTGCGTTGCATTGCCTTTTCGATTGCTTCGACGTCGAAGCCGCGATGTTCGCAGAAGCGGGAATCCTCGGCGGCGATGACGGCGCGCGGCAGGTGCGCCGACATGGCGCCAAGCCCGACCCATTGCTGGTGGACTTCCGTGCCGCGAAGCCGGTCGCGCAGCATCAGAAAGGTGGTTGGCGGGTTCAGCAGGCGATAGGCCGCGACCCACAGCACCGTGAACAGCACAAGGCCAAGCACCAGTTTGGCGGTGAACGCCAGAAACGCCTTCATAGCCCCTCCAGCGTGGTGGCGATGGTTCGGGCGACGATTGCCGCATAGCGAGCTATGCCGGCATCGTTGCTGAGCAGGTCCTGTCGGATTTCGAAGCCCAGATAGGGGATGCCGTTCGCCTCGGCGTGGCGGTTCATGGTGTAGTTCAACACTTTGCCGGAATAGGGTTCGTTGGCGCCCACCGGGCCGGGCAGCCCGGCCTCGGCTTCCAGTGCTGCAAGGCCCAGTTCGGCTGCGCGATAATCCTCGTTCCAGAGGATGGCGATCGGCCACGGGCGGGGCGCGGGCGCCGAAGCGAGGGCCGGGGTGAAGCTGTGGATCGACACCAGCAATTGCGGCTGGGCACCGGTGATCGATGTGGTGATGCTGTCGTGGAACGCCTGATGGATGCCGTGCCTTCGCGCGAGGTCGGCGCCGTCGAGGCCGACATTGCCGGGGATCAGCAACCCGTCGCTTCGTTCGGGGACGCAATGGTCGGGTTCGCGGTTGCAGTCGGCGACGAGGCGCGACGCGGTTGCGAGGATCGCCGGGCACGACAGGCTGGCCGCAACCTTCGCCGTTACCGCTGCCGCGCCGAGATCATAGGCGACATGTTCCTGCATGGCGGCAGCGGGAACGCCCAGCGCGATGTCCGGCGGCACCGCGTTCGAGGCATGGTCGCACAGCAGCAGCAGGCGGGTGTCCGGTCCGTCGAGAAGGCGGGGTATCGTCATGGAGGGCAGGTCGTCCGCAGTTGGCTGGTTGCGCCATTGCTTCTGCCAGCACCGGCCGCGCCTCTCAAGCCCGGCGCGGCATCGGCGCCGCCGAACCGCACATGAAAACGGCGGCAGCCCCCATTGATGGGAACTGCCGCCGGAATCCCGCAACGGGCCGCGCAGGGGAGGGGAGGGGAAGCGGCCCGCCGGGGTTTAGAGGTTACTGGACGTTGGCCGAAGCAGCCGGTGTCATGACGGCAGCCAGGTCGGTGCCGAGCGCAACAGCCGCCAGATTGAACTTCTTCGCGGCTTCCGAACGGTTGCGGGCTTCGCAGAGCGCTTCGCCGAGGGCGATGTTGCGTTCCGCCTTCTTCGCGGCCTGCGGCTGGGCGTTCGCCGTCATGGCGCGCAGCTTGGCCGGCGCGGTGGCGCAGGCTTCGGCGTTGGCGAAGGCGGGGGTGGCGGCAGCCGCTGCGAAGGCGATGGCAAGGCCAAGAAGTGTGCGCATATGACGAACTTTCCTGTTCAGTGCCGGAGGCCTGGTGTGGGTGCCGGCTGGGTTGGCGACAAATTTCCGAGTCGCACTCAATTTCTGTTGTCTAATTAGAGCGTCGCTCAGTTTTGATCAATGAAAATCTGCGAGCGATTGCTGAATTCAGCACAAGTTTATGCTGCATCGCCGCATATGCGGTGCTGCGGCGGCAATTAGATGCAGTTATTCAGTGTGTTGTATTGTGTAGAAAATTGCGCCATGCAGTAAAGGCATGGCTGCCATGTTCCCGGTGATGGGCCTGCGTTCGTCGGAATCGAACCTGCCGGAAGTCGGTCAGGCCTCGCCTTCGGTTTCCACCATGGCGGCGGCCAGCGCATCGCGCGGGGATTTTCCGCCCCACAGCACGAACTGGAACACCGGATAATAGCGTTCGCATTCGTCGAGCGCGGCATCGACCAGCGCATGCGCCTGCGGCATGCTGAGCGTCGCTTCTTCCGGCCCGTCGAGCAATGCCGCATGCCGGAACAGGATTGCGCCATCCGCCGACCATTGTTCGAAATGGCCGATCCACAGTTGCTCGTTGATGAGCGCCAGCGCCTCGAAGAGGTTGGCGCGGGTGGCGGCGTCGCCGCGGGCCGCAGCGGCGTTGATCCCGGTCAGGGCGATGAACTGCAAAACCCGGTCATCCTCGCGCCAGAGTGCGCGCAGTTCGTAATCCGACCAGCTTCCCTTGACGGTGGTGACGATTTCTTCGTCGCCCTCGCGCTCGAAGCTCCAGTTGTGGCTGGCGAAATATTGTTCCAGCATGTCGATCGGGGCCGATTCCACGGCGCCGGGATCAAACTGAAGGCTGGACATCGGCCAAGTTCCTTGTTGCTGCCAACGCCATCAGTTGCGGCGTTGGCCGGTGAATACCACCAGATATTGGTGGCAGCGCCATGTTGGCAAGCGGCAGCAGCATGGCGGCCGCCGTAAAACTGTGGATAGTCGTTCGCGCGTCAGGCGATATCGATCTTCTTTGCCGCCGACTTCGGTGCGGCTTTGGCGGCGGCCTTTGGCGCGGCCTTTGCCGTGGCGCCGGTTTTCAGCGCCGCCAACTCGGCGCGCAGCGCCTCGACCTCGGCGCGGGCTTCGGCCGCCATCGCCTTCACGGCTTCGAACTCGTCGCGGCTGACCATGTCCGGGCCGCCCATCGCTTCGCGCAGGCGTTCCTGCATGCGGGTCTGCGCCTCGCGGCCGGCACCTGCCATGGTGCCGGCGATCGACGACATCAGCCGCGACAGGTCATCGAAAACCGGGTTCTGGTTCTGCATGCATCGTCCTCGTTGACAGGGTGCGGGTGCCGGCAGGCCGGGCCGTTGCGCGCGCCAGATAGCGCATTTCACTGCAAATGCGAAGCCCGGCCCGGATTTGGCCCGCTATTCGGCCGGATGCCCGTCCTCGTCCAGTTTCAGTTCGTCCATCTCGCGGCGCAGTTCGCGGCTGATGGTTTCGGGCGATTTCGTCCGCCGGGCGAACGCCGCATAGAACACCGGGATCACGAACAGGGTAAGCAGCGTCGCAAGGCTTACGCCCCAGACGATCACCACCCCGATCGCCCGCCGCGAACCCGCGCCCGCGCCGCTGGCGACCATCAGCGGCACCGAACCGGCCACGGTTGCGATCGAGGTCATCAGCACCGGGCGCAACCGCCGTTCCGAGGCTTCCATGATGGCGTCGCGGAATGCCTTGCCGCGATCGCGCAACTGGTTGGCGAACTCGACGATCAGGATGCCGTTCTTGGCGGCAAGCCCGACCAGCATGACGATGCCGACCTGCGAATAGAGGTTGAGCGTGCCCCCCGTCACCCACAGGCCGAACAGGCCGCCGCCAAGCGCCAGCGGCACCGTCAGGATGATGACGGCCGGGTGCACCCAGCTTTCGAACTGCGCGGCCAGCACCAGGAACACCAGCACGATCGTCAGCCCCAGCACCACCCACAGCGACGAACCGGTCTGACGAAGTTGCAGGCTTTCGCCCCGGTGGCCGATCGACGTCACCTGCGGCTGTTCGGCGGCGACGCCCTCCAGAAAGTTGAGCGCCTGCCCCAGCGTGGTGCCCGGAGCGAGGCTGCCCTGCAAGGTGATCGCGCGCTGCTTGTTGAAGCGGCCGAGCTGCCCGGCCTGCGCCGATTCGCGCAGCTTCACCAGGTTGGAAAGCGGCACCAGTTCGTTCGTGGTTTTCGATCGCACATAGATGTTGGCGAGGTTGCCGGGGCTGGCGCGGTCGGCGTCCTCGGCCTGCAGAACCACATAATATTCTTCGCCCCGGTCGATGAAGGTGGTGACGCGGCGGCTGCCCATCATGGTTTCCAGGGTCGCGCCGATGTCGGCGATCTGCACGCCAAGATCGCCGGCGCGGGTGGTGTCGATGTCGACGATCAGTTGCGGCCGGGTTTCCCGGTAGTCGCTGTCGAGGTCGATGATGCCCGGGTAGGACTGGGCCGCCTTGAAGATGGCGTCGCGCGCTTTCACCAGTTCGTCGAAGGTGCTGCCGGCAATCACCAACTGGATCGGCCGCCCGCGCCCGCGGGACAGGGTGTTGCCGCTGGTGGCGTTGCCACGGATGCGCGGGTCCATGCCGATGATCTTCTGGGTTTCGTCCATCACCTGCTGGGTGGTGACGTCGCGCTCCTCCCACGGCACGAGGAACACCGTCATGCCGCCAGTCGAGAAATCCTCGGTGGCGCCGAAGCTTCCGGGCGCGCGCACCAGCAGCCGGCGGATCGGCTGGCCGTCGCCGACTTTCGGCATCATCCGCGCCTGCAGGTCCTCCATGTAGCTTTTCATGCGGTTATAGCCGGTGCCCTCGGCGCCCTGCACGCTGACCGAGAAATAGCCGACATCTTCGGGCGGGGCGAGTTCCGAGGCGAGGCGTGTGCCGAGGCCGAGGCAGAGCAGCACGAAACCGATGGCAATGCCACCGACCACCAGAGGACGGTCGAGCACGCGGTCGAGCAGCCCGACATAGCGGCGGCGCACCCGGTCGAACTGGCGGTCGAACCACTGGGTGAAACGGTTGTGCCCGGTTTCCTTGCGCAGCAGCTTGGAACAGAGCATCGGCGTCAGCGACAGGGCGACGAAGCCGGAAAAGGCGATTGCGCCGATCATGGCACCAGCAAGTTCTCGGAACAGCAGGCCGGTGTTGCCCGCGATGAAATAGAGCGGGACGAACACCGAGCAGACGACGATCGTGGTTGCCAGCACCGCGAACCCCACTTCGCGCGCGCCCAGAAATGCGGCGGCCAGCGGCGGTTCGCCGCGCTCGATGCGGTAATAGATGTTCTCGAGGACGACGATGGCGTCGTCGACGACGATGCCGATCGCCAGCACGAACGCAAGCAGCGTCAGCAGGTTCAGCGAATAGCCGAGCACATATAGAACGGCGAAGGATGCGACGAGGCAGATCGGCACCGTCAGCGCCGGTATGAGCGTTGCGCGCACGGAACCCAGAAAGACGAAGATCACCGCGACCACCAGAATGGCGGCTTCGGCAAGGGTCATCCAGACATTGTCGATCGCGCGTTCGATGAACAGCGAACTGTCGAAGCTTACCGCCATGCTCATGCCGGCGGGCAGGTTCTTCTCGACTTCCTTGATCCGCTCCTTGACCTGATTGGCGACTTCCAGCGTGTTGGCGCCCGACTGGCGGACGATGCCGAGGCCGATCGCCTGCACGCCGTTCGACCGGAAGAAATCATAGCGGTTTTCCGGTTCGAGGCTGACCCGCGCCACGTCGCCGAGGCGGACGAGATAGCCATCCGGCCCGCGCCCGACGATCAGACGGCGGAAATCATCCTCGGAGGTGAACTGGCGGGTGACGCGCACCGTCAGGTTGCTGGCTTCCCCCTCGACCCGGCCGGCGGGAAGCTCGACATTCTGCCGCCGCAATGCCGCTTCGACGTCGGCGGGCGTCATTGCATAGGCGTTCAGGCGCGCGCGTTCGAGCCAGATGCGCATCGACGGCCGCGCTTCGCCGCCGATCATCACCCGCGAGACGCCGTTGATCCCGGCGAAACGGTCGACGACCACGCGCTTGGCGTAGTCGGACAACTGCATCGGCGTCCAGTCGGGCTGGATCAGGTTGACCCAGATGATCGGGCTGGCGTCGACGTCGACCTTGCGCACCTCCGGCGGATCGGCTTCCTGCGGCAGGTTCTGCAGTGCGCCCGACACGCGGTCGCGCACGTCGTTCGCCGCAGCGTCGATGTCGCGCGTCGCCGAAAATTCGATGGTGATGTCCGATCGGCCGTCCTGCGAGCGCGAGGTGATGGATTCGATCCCCTCGATGCCCGACACCCGGTCCTCGATCTGGCGGGTGATGCGGTTTTCGATCACCTGCGAGTTGGCGCCGCGATAGGTGGTGGTGATCGAGACGATCGGCGGCTCGATCGCAGGCAGGTCGCGCACCGGCAGCCGCGAGTAGGAGACGATGCCGACCAGCAGCAGAATCAGCGACAGCACGGCACCGAAAACGGGCCTGCGGACGGACAGATCCGACAGGATCATGCGGCAGGCGCCTTGGCGGGCGCTTCTGCACCTGCGGCCCGTGCGACTTCGGCCGGCTGCACCGGGCCGGGGCCGCGCAGCTTCACGGTGCCTTCGGTCACGATGCGGTCGCCCTCGGACAGGCCCGAGAGGATTTCGACCTGACCGTCACGGCGCTGCCCGGTGGTGACGTTCTGCCTTGCCGCCTTGTTGTCGGAGGATACCTTCCAGACATAGGCGCCGTCGCCTTCGCCGACGACAGCGAGTTCCGGCACCGTCAGGGCCTGGCGCGGCGCCGACTTGATGTTGACCGTCATCATCATGCCGGGCCTGAGCCGCAGGTCGGCGTTCGGCAGCAGTGCGCGCGCGGTTGCGGAACGGGTCACGGGGTCCAGCACCGGATCGACCGAGGAAATGCGGCCGTGGAAGGTTTCGCCGGGGAAGGCGGCCGCGTGCGCCTCGATTTCGAGGCCGGGTTTCAGCGCTGGGATGAAGGTTTCGGGAACGGTGAAATCCAGCTTGATTTTGGAATGGTCGGTGATGGTGACGATGGTGGTGCCGGCGTTCACCACGGTTCCCGGCGAAACCTTGCGCAACGACAGCCAGCCCGAAAAGGGCGCGCGGATCACCCGGTCGGCGATCTGGCTGCCGGCCTGCTGCGTGCCTGCACGGGCCACATCGACGACTGCCTGCTGCTGGTCGACCCGCGCCTTGGTGGCGAACCCCTGCGCCAGCAACTGGTTCAGACGTTCGAGCTGAAGCTCGGCCTCGCGCAGGCGGGCGCGGTTTTCCGCAAGCGTTGCCGATTGCGCCGACTGGACCAGTTCGGCGACGACTGCGCCCTTGGGTACATACTGACCATCGGCGAAGTTGATTTTGGCGATGCGTTCGGTGACCGTCGAGTTGACGTCTGCCTGTTCATTGGCGCGCGCGGTGCCGACCGCTTCGATGGTGTCGACAAGCTGCGTTTTTTCGGCGCGGGATACCACGACGAGCGGCGCCGAACCGGGGCCGGCCTTGTCTTGACCGGCCTTGTCCTGACCGTCTTTTGAACCGCCCGGCAGGAGTGAGCAGCCGGGGAGTGCGACGAGCGCAAGGGAAAGCAGCAATACAAGGGGACGGCGGTTCAAGCGCGGTGTTCCTCGGACGTGAATGGCGAGTGAATACTGTATCTGAAAGATTCCGGATGGCTGCCCCATGAACATGTTTCGTGCACGACCGCAACCGATTGTTGGCGCGACTGGCGGCAGCAATGGCGCACTGCCCGCTTTGACCACCCGGCGGCGTTGGGATATTCTTGCGACATGCTGAATCGCCACGACACAAAAGCGCTGCCGGGCAGCGGGCCAATTTGCGGGCCGAGCGGCAGCGACGACGCCGCTGGTTCCGGCGGCGACGCCGGCACGGGCACCGGCATCGCCACCAAGACGCGCGCCGAAACGCGCAAGCCGTCGCTCTATCGGGTGCTGATGCTGAACGACGATTACACCCCGATGGAGTTCGTCGTGCATGTGCTGCGGCGGTTCTTCCGCATGGGCATCGACGATGCGACGCGGGTGATGCTGCATGTCCACCAGCGCGGCGTGGGGGTGTGCGGCGTCTTTACCTATGAGGTGGCGGAAACCAAGGTGTCGCAGGTGATGGATTTCGCACGAGAGCACCAGCACCCGCTGCAATGCACCTTTGAAAAGGTGTGACTGGTGAAAAGGTGTGACTGGCGAGAAGGCTTGACTGGCGGGCCGGGCAACCCGGAACTTGCCAAGCGGCGCGAACTGCACTAACGCCCCGCGCTTCAACTGCGAGATCGAATCCCGACCTGCCCGGCGAACATGGGCTGCCGCGGCCGGTCCTGAACTCGCCCCAACCCCCCAAGCGGGGACAAGGAAGGAGCCGAAATGCCCAAGCTGAAGACGAAGAGCGGTGTGAAGAAGCGCTTCAAGTTCACCGCGACCGGCAAGGTCAAGCACGGCGTTGCCGGCAAGCGCCACCGGCTGATCAGCCACAATGGCAAATACATCCGTCAGAACCGCGGCACCGAAGTGCTGTCTGATGCCGATACCGCTCGGGTCGTCCTCTGGGCGCCCTACGGCCTGAAGTAAGGAGAGCGCAGACATGGCACGTGTGAAGAGGGGCGTTACCGCCCACGCGCGGCACAAGCGCGTTCTCGTCGAAGCCAAGGGCTATTACGGTCGCCGCAAGAACACCATCCGCGTTGCGCGCCAGGCCGTCGAAAAGGCCGGGCAATATGCCTATCGTGACCGCAAGGCGAAGAAGCGTTCGTTCCGGGCGCTGTGGATCCAGCGGATCAACGCTGCAACGCGCGAACTGGGCGTGACCTATTCGGCGTTCATGCACGCACTGGCGAACTCGGGTCTCGAACTCGACCGCAAGGTTCTGGCCGACCTCGCCATGAACGAGCCGGCGGCCTTCAAGGCGGTGTTCGATTCGGTGATGGCCGGCGCCAAGGCCTGAGCCCCCACACGACCGCAAGGTCAGGGTTTCGGGGCGCGGGAGGCTTGGCCTTCCCGCGCCCTTTGCCGTTTGGAAACCCTGTTGCACACTCAGGTATTTGAAGGATCCGCATCCGTGACGATCGACACCCTGCGTGGCGAAACGCTTGACGCCATCGCTGCTGCCCCGACGCCCGAGGCGCTGGAAGCAGTGCGCGTGGCGGCGCTGGGGAAATCCGGCACCATCACCCAGTTGATGAAAAGCCTCGGCGGCCTTGCCGCAGACGAGCGGCTGAAGGTCGCCCCGGCCTATCAGGCCCTGCGTGAGGAAATCTCAGGCGCACTCGATGCGCGCAAGGCCGATCTCGGCCGGGCGGCGCTTGCCGCGCGGTTGCTGGCGGAACGGCAGGACATGTCGTTGCCGGCGCTGCCGCACATCGCCGGGACGGTGCATCCGATCAGCCAGGTGATGGACGAGCTGTCGGAAATCTTTGCCGATCTCGGCTTCGCCGTCGCCGAGGGACCAGAGATCGAGGACGACTGGCACAACTTCACCGCGCTGAACATTCCGCCCGAGCATCCGGCGCGCGCCATGCACGACACCTTTTACGTGCGCCCGGCCGGTGGCGGCGAGCAGATGGTGCTGCGCACCCATACCTCGCCGGTGCAGATCCGCACCATGATGCGCGACAAGCCTCCGATCCGCATCATCGCACCGGGGCGGGTCTATCGTTCCGATTCCGACGCCACGCACACACCGATGTTCCACCAGGTCGAGGGGCTGGTGATCGACCGGGGCATTCACCTCGGGCATCTGAAATGGACGCTGGAAACCTTCGTCAAGGCGTTCTTCGAGGTGGACGACGTGACGCTTCGCCTGCGCCCCAGCTTTTTCCCGTTCACCGAACCCAGCGTCGAGGTGGACGTGGGCTGCGCGTGGGAAGGCGGTACGCTGAAAGTCGGCGGCGAGGCGAGCTGGCTGGAAATCCTTGGCGCCGGCATGGTGCATCCGCGTGTCATCGCGAACTGCGGTCTCGATCCGGCCGAATGGCAGGGCTTTGCCTTCGGTTGCGGCATCGACCGGCTGGCGATGCTGAAATATGGCATGACCGACCTTCGCGCCTTCTTCGACGCCGATCTTCGCTGGCTGAAGCATTTCGGCTTTTCCGCACTCGACGTGCCGACGCTGTCCGCAGGAGTGGGCGCATGAAATTCCCGTTGTCCTGGCTGAAGCGCTATCTGGAAACCAGCGCCACCACCGCCGAACTGGCCGAGGCGATGACCCGCCTCGGGCTGGAAGTCGAGGGGCTGGAGAATCCGGCCGACGCTCTGCGGCCCTTCGTCATCGCCCGTGTGCTGACCGCCGAGGCCCACCCGCAGGCCGACAAGTTGCAGGTGCTTGGCGTCGATCTGGGCGACGGCAACAGCCTGCAGGTCGTCTGCGGGGCGCCCAATGCCCGTGCCGGGCTTGTTGGCGTGTTCGGCCCGCCGGGCGCGTTCGTGCCCGGTTCGGAGATGACGCTGAAAATTGCCGATATCCGGGGTATCACCTCGAACGGCATGATGTGTTCGGCCCGCGAACTGCAACTGGGCGACGAACATGACGGGATTCTGGACCTGCCTGCGGATGCGCCGGTCGGTGCAGGCTATGCCGCATGGGCCGGTCTCGACGATCCGGTGTTCGATATCGCCATCACGCCCAACCGGCAGGACTGCATGGGCGTGCATGGCATCGCCCGCGATCTGGCCGCCGCCGGGCTTGGCACGCTGAAGCCGTTGCCGGTGCCCGCAATCGATGGCGATGCGCCGCCGGTGGTGACAGTGCGGACCGACGATCCCGAAGGCTGTCCGGCCTTCTACGCGCGTTCGGTCGCAGGCGTTCGCAACGGGCCTTCGCCGCAGTGGTTGCAGGATCTGCTGACCCGTGCCGGGCTGCGGCCGATCTCGGCGCTGGTCGATGTGACCAACTATTTCTCGATCGGCTATGGCCGCCCGCTGCATGTCTATGATGTGGCGCGGCTGTCGGGCGGGCTGGCGGCGCGGCGCGCCCGCACCGGAGAGACGCTGCTGGCGCTGAACGGCAAGACCTACGCGCTGGACGAACGCATGACCGTCATTGCCGACGATCTCAATGTGCACGATATCGGCGGCATCATGGGCGGCATGGATTCCGGCGTTTCGGAAAACTCGACCGACGTGCTGGTGGAAGCCGCCTGGTTCGACCCGGCGCGGATCGGCGCGACAGGCAGGGCGCTTGGCCTGACGTCGGATGCGCGCGCGCGGTTCGAGCGCGGCGTCGATCCGGCGTTCGTCGAAACCGGCCTCGATCTGGCGGTAGCGATGATCGTCGAGCTGTGCGGCGGACGTGCGTCGGCGATCCAGCGCGCGGGCGAACCGCCGCTGGCGCGGAAGATCGTGCCGTTCGATCCGGCGCGGACCAAGGCGCTGGGCGGGCTGGACGTTCCGGATGAACGCCAGCGCGAAATCCTTGCGCAGCTTGGCTTCGAGGTGTCGGCAGCGGCCGTGCCATGGACCGTTGGTGTGCCGACCTGGCGGCGTGACATCGACGGCGACGCCGATCTGGTCGAGGAAATCGTCCGGCTGTTCGGGTTGGACAAGGTGCAGTCGGTGCCGTTGCCGCGCGCCAGCGGCGTCGCCCGGCCGACCGCCACCCCGGCGCAGAAGCAGGAACGCCGCCTGAAGCGGCTGATGGCGGCGCGCGGGCTGGATGAGGCGATCACCTGGAGCTTCATTTCCGAAGCCGAAGCCGCGCGCTTCGGCGGCTTTCACTGGAAGCTCGAAAACCCGCTGTCGGCCGAACTGGCGGTGATGCGGACCTCGTTGCTGCCGGGGCTGGTGGCGGCTGCCACCCGCAACATGGCGCGCGGCGGGCAAAGCGTGCGCTTGTTCCAATATGGCCGACGCTATCTGGCCGATGGCGAACGGCCGACGCTGGCGCTGCTGCTGGCGGGCGAAGAGCGTCCGCGCGACTGGCGCCATGGCAAGGCGCGCGGCTTTGATGCGTTCGACGTGAAGGCCGAAGTGGTGGCGGCGCTGGCGGCGGCGGGCGCACCTGTTGAACGGTTGCAGACGGTTGAACCGGCGGGCGCGCATTATCATCCCGGCCGTTCGGCGCGGCTGGTGCTGGGCAAGGCAGTGCTGGCCGAGTTCGGCGAGCTGCATCCGGCGGTGACGGGCGATCTCGATCGCGCGGTCGCGGCGGAAATCTATCTGGATCAGGTGCCGGAACGGCGCGGGCGCAAGGCGCGGCCGGCGTTCACGCCCACGGCGTTGCAACCCGTCCGGCGCGACTTCGCGTTCCTGCTGCCGGAAACGGCGCAGGCCGATGCGCTGGTTCGTGCGGTAAAGGGCGCCGACAAAGCGCTGATCGCCGACGTGCAGGTGTTCGATCGATTCGCGGGCCAGGGCGTGCCGGAAGGGCAACTTAGCCTGGCCGTCGCAGTGACGCTGCAACCGCTGGCAAAGACGCTGACCGACGCCGACATCGAAGCGGTTGCGCGTTCGGTGGTTGCGGCGGCAGCAAAGCTTGGGGCCGTGCTGCGGGGTTGATGCCTTCGTGCAGGGGTGCGACGCTGTTGCGCCGCACCCCGCAGCATCATTGCCGATACGGCTGGATCTGCTCCTGGCTGACGGGCACGATGCGGATTTCCACCCGGCGGTTTTTCGCCCGGCCTTCCGGCGTGTCGTTCGAAGCGACCGGCTGCATATAGCCGAAGCCGCGCACCTGCATGCGCGGACGGGCGACGCCGAAGCTTTCGAGCGTTCCCGCAACCGATTCCGCGCGCTGTTCGGACAGGCGCTGGTTCACTTCCGTCGTGCCGACATTGTCGGTGTGGCCGAACACGCCGATCACCGTCGAGGGGTAGCTGTTCAGAACCTTTGCGACGTCTTGCAACTGGGTGCGCATTTCCGGGCGCACCACGGCGGAATTGAAATCGAAGGTGATGGTGTCGGGGAAGACCAGCTTGATCTCGTCGCCCTGACGCTCGACCTGCACGTCGGTGCCGGCGGTTGCTTCGCGCAGGGCGCGTTCCTGCCGGTCCATGTAGGTGCCGATGCCGCCGCCGGCGATCGAGCCGACGCCTGCGCCGATCAGCGCGCCGGTGTTGCCGCCGATCAGCGCACCCAGCAGCGCACCGCCGGCGGCGCCGGCCAGCGCACCCTGTCCGCCTTTCGACATGCGCTGCTGGCCGGTGACAGGGTCGGTGGTGCAGCCGCTGGCCAGCACGAGGGCGGCGAGCGCACCTGCCATCAGCATGCGCGATTTTCTGGACGTGGTGGTGGTCGCCATGGCGGCATTCTCCTTTGCGGGGGGGGGCTGTTTCAGCGCCAAGACTAACTGTCGGGGCGCATTTGCGAAAGCCCGTGCGTGCAGCCGATGACAAGGGACGCTTGAGCGCGCCCGCGCTTCGCGGCATAAGCCAGCCGATCATGGGCTTACCCTGGACCGATGTCGCGATCATCCTTGCGCTGATCGTGCTGAACGGCTTCTTTGCCGGTGCTGAACTCGCCATCGTGTCGGCGCGCAGGCCGCGCCTGCACGTCATGCAGCGGGCGAATGTGCGCGGCGCCGGCAGCGTGCTGGCGCTACAGGCCGAGCAGGGGCGTTTTCTTTCGGCGGTGCAGATCGGAATCACGCTGGTGGGCGTTGCCAATGGCGCCTTTTCGGGTGCCAGCCTGGCCGGCCCGGCTGGCGCGATGTTGCAGCGGGCGGGGGTTCCAGCGCACTGGGCAGGCGAACTGGGCTTTGCGCTGGTGATCCTTGTGGTTACCTATCTGTCGCTGATCATCGGCGAACTGGTGCCCAAGCAGCTTGCGCTGCGGGCGCCGGAACGCATCGCCGTCGTCGTCGCCCCGGCGATGATCCTGCTGACGCGCCTGACCAGCCCGTTCGTCGGCTTTCTGGATGCATCGAGCGCGCTGATCTTCCGGCTGCTGCGGATCAACCGCGAAAGCGACAACGGCGTGACCGAGGCCGAACTGCGCCACGTCGTGCAGGAGGCCGAGGAAGCCGGCGTCATCGAAGGCGAGGAACGCGAACTGATCTCGGGGATCCTGCGGCTGGCCGACCGGCAGGTGCGCGGGGTGATGACACCGCGCCCCGAAGTCGATTGGCTGAATGTGGCTTCCCCGCCCGAGGAAGTGCGCGAACGGCTGATCGCCACACCGCACACACGCCTTGTGGTTGCCGACGGTTCGATCGACCGCATCATGGGCGTGGTGCAGGCGCGCGATGCGCTGGCCGCCATCCTGGAGGGGCGGACACTGGATCTTGCGTCGCTGGTGCGGCAGGCCCCCGTGGTGCCGGATGTCGCGGATTCGACTGTTGCGCTGGCGGCGCTTCGCGATGCCGCTGTGCCGATGGCGCTGGTGATCGACGAATATGGCCATTTCGAAGGGGTGGTGACACCCTCCGATCTGCTGGCGGCGATCGCCGGAGAATTCCGTTCCGACATGGACGAGGGGCACGACCCGCCGATGGTCGAGCGGGCGGACGGAAGCTGGCTGGTGTCGGGCGGGCTGCCCGCCGACGAACTGGCCGAGCGGCTGGGCTTCGCGCTGGAGGACGAACGCGATTTCCAGACGGTTGCAGGTTTTGCGCTGGCAGTGCTTGAACATATTCCGGCGACCGGCGAATATTTCAGCGCACACGGATTCCGCTTCGAGGTGATCGACATGGATGGCCGCAAGATCGACAAGCTGCTGGTGACGAAAGAGGGGGAGGGATGAAGCAGATCATCTGGGCCGTGCTGGCGGTGGTCGGCCTGTTCTGGTCGGGTTTTGCCTGGCTGGTCTGGGCGCTGGCGGGCGCCGGCGGGCGGACGGTCGTCACCGTCAGCGGCTGGTTCGATATCGACCCGTCGGCGACGCAGTGGCTGGCCGATGGCCTGGAACTGGCGGGCGGCATCGCGCAGTGGCTGGTCGTGCTGGTCTGGGTGCTGGGTGTGATCGCGCTGGTGATCGCCGGGTGGCTTGCCGGGCGGGCGCAGGAGGCGATCGTCGAAACCAGCCTGCGCGAGGAAATCCTCTATCGCGAACCGGCGATCGACGGCGAAATCCGTTCGAGAACGGTGTCGCCGCAGAACCGGCCCGACGAACCGGGGGCCTAGGCAACCTCCGGATCGGCGGGCACAGCGATCAGGCCGGTTTTGCGCCTGCCTTCAGCGCCTGCTCCCATGCAAGTTTCGCCATCGGCTCGACGGTTTCGGCCATGGCTTTGGCGTGCGCATTGGCGGCGGTTCCACGGATCACCCGGCCACGAATACCATGGACGATCGCCGCCAGCCGGAACATGTTGTAGGCCATCAGGAAATCCATGATGCCAAGCACATGCCCGGCATCGCGGCCGACGGTCTGGCAATAGCGTTCGACATATTCGCGTTCCGTCGGGATGTTCATTGCCGCCATGTCGACGCCGGTCAGGCCGGCGGAACCGGTCGTCGTCATGCGATACATCATCAGGTGATAGGAAAAATCGGCGAGCGGGTGGCCGAGCGTCGACAGTTCCCAGTCCAGCACCGCCAGCACGCGCGGCTCGGTCGGATGGAAGATCATGTTGTCGCAACGATAGTCGCCATGAACGACGGTCGATTCGTCGCCGGGCGGGATGTTGGCCGGAAGCCACTCGACCAGCCGGTCCATTTCCGGCACGCGGCCTGCGGCGTCGTCGTCCAGATACTGCTTCGACCAGCGACCGATCTGCCGCTCGAAATAGTTGCCGGGGCGGCCGAAGTCGCCGAGGCCTGCCTTGTCGGGGTCGATGGAATGCAGGTGGGCGATGGTGTCGTTCATCGCCTGAAAATGGGCGCGCCGGTCGGCCGTCGGCACATCCGGGAAAGTGCCGTCCCAGATGATGCGGCCCTCGACGCAATCCATCACATAGAACCATGTGCCGATCACGCTGTCGTCGGTGCAGAGACCGAAGGTTTCAGCGACCGGGAAGCCCTGCGCGAACAGGGCGCTGATCACGCGATATTCGCGGTCGACGGCGTGGGCCGATTTCAGCAGCAGGCCGGGCGGCTTGCGCCGCAGCACATAGGTGCGCTTCGGGGTAATCAGCTTGTAAGTCGGGTTCGACTGCCCGCCCTTGAACTGGCGCACCTCCAGCGGTCCCGCGTAATCCTTCACATTGTCACGCATCCAGCGTTCCAGTGCGGCTTCGTCGAAGCGTGCGCCTTCGCGCACTTCGGTCGTGCCGGTGAATTGTTCCTGGCGGCTTGCCATGTTCCTCTCCTCTGGTCGTTTCGCCGGGTGGGCCTTAGTGTGATTCCCGTTCCCGCATGATTTCACGCCAGCCGATATCGGCCCGACAGAAGCCATCGGCAAAGCTGATCCTTTTGATTGCCGCATAAGAAAGGGCGGCCGCCTCGGTCACGCTTGGCCCCCGGCCGACGATCCCCAGCACGCGCCCGCCGGACGCCACCAGCCGGCCTTCGGCATCGAGCGCGGTTCCTGCGTGCAGCACCGAGGCGCCGGTTTCTTCGGCTTCGGCAAGGCCGTCGATCTGCCCGCCCTTTGCCGGGGTTCCGGGGTAGCCGCGCGCCGCCATCACCACCACGGCCGCAAAGCCGGGCGCCCAGCGCGCGCTGACGCTGTCCAGCCGGCCGAGCGCCGCCGCCAGCAGGATTTCGCCGAGGTCGCTTGTCAGCAGCGCCATAAGCACCTGGCATTCCGGGTCGCCGAAGCGGACATTATATTCGATGAGCTTCGGGCCGTCGGCCGTCAGCATCAGGCCACAGAACAGAACCCCGGTGAACGGCGTGCCACGCGCAGCCATCGTGGCCAGCGTCGGCTCGATGATCTCGGTCATGGTGCGGGCCTGAAGGCTGGGCGTGAACACGCGGGCGGGCGCATAGGCCCCCATGCCGCCGGTGTTGGGACCGGTATCGCCGTCACCCGCGCGCTTGTGATCCTGTGCGGCAAGCAGCGGCAGTGCCGTGCGCCCGTCGGCCAGCACGAAGAAGCTGACTTCCTCGCCGACGAGGCATTCCTCGATCACCACTTCGGCGTCGGCCTCGGTGAAGAGGTCGCGCAGCGCCGCCTCGGCTTCGGCATGGCTGGCCGCAACGGTGACGCCCTTGCCAGCCGCCAGCCCGTCGGCCTTGACGACGGCCGGCAGTGCATGCGCCCGAACATGGGAAAGCGCCGGTTCGAGCGAAGTGAAATGCCGGTAGCCCGCCGTTGGGATCCCGGCTTCGTCGCACAGGGCCTTGGTAAAGGCCTTCGACGCCTCCAGCCGCGCCGCCTGGGCGCCCGGCCCGAACACCGGAATGCCCGCAGCCGACAGCGCGTCGGCGACGCCTGCCGCCAGCGGCGCTTCCGGGCCGACCACCACCAGCCCGATCCCCTGCCCGGCAGCCCACGCAACCACTGCATCGGCGTTCAGGATGTCGAGATCGGGAACGAGCGTTGCCACATGGGCGATACCTGGATTGCCGGGGGCGGCGAACAGGCGGGCGCAGATCGCCGACGCGGCCAGTTTCTTCGCCAGCGCATGTTCGCGCCCGCCCGCGCCCAGAAGGAGGATGTCGATAGCCATGCGCGTTCGTTAGGGGCGGGCGGCCGATTTGCAAAGCATCTTGGATTGCTGACCGGTGCGGCGCTGGTCTATGCGAAGGCGATGGCAAGCGCTGCGCCCAACATCCCCGAGTTTTCGGTTTCCGAACTGGCGGGTTCCGTGCGCCGCACCCTCGAGGATCGCTTCTCGCTCGTTCGCGTCCGGGGAGAGATATCGGGCTTCAAGGCCTATGGCTCGGGCCACGGCTATTTCGATTTGAAGGACGCCGACGCCGTGCTTGCGGGCGTGATGTGGAAGGGCAACCTGCAACGGCTGAATTTCCGGCCCGAGGACGGGCTGGAAGTGGTGGCGACGGGCAAGCTTTCCGCCTATCCGCGCTCGTCGAGGTATCAGCTCGTCGTCGAGCGCATGGAGGTGGCCGGTGTCGGCGCGCTGCTGAAGCAGATCGAGGACCGCCGCCGCCGCCTTGAAGCCGAAGGGCTGTTCGACCGCGCGGCCAAGCCGCGCCGCCCGTTTCTGCCGCACCACATCGGCGTGGTGACTTCGCCGCAGGGCGCAGTGATCCGCGACATCCTGCACCGCCTTGCCGACAGGTTTCCGCGCCGCGTGACGCTTTGGCCGGTGCCGGTGCAGGGCGAAGGCGCCGCCGCACGGATCCGGCAGGCGATCGAGGGGTTCAATGCGATGCCGGCGGCGCAACGGCCGGACCTGCTGATCGTGGCGCGCGGCGGTGGCTCGATCGAGGATCTGATGCCCTTCAACGATGAAGGCGTCGTCAGGGCGGCCGCCGCCAGCGCCATCCCGCTGATTTCCGCCGTCGGCCACGAAACCGACACTACCCTGATAGACCATGCCTCGGCACTGCGCGCCCCGACGCCGACCGCTGCCGCCGAACTGGCGGTGCCGGTGCGCGCGGAATTGCAGTTGCTGCTGGCCGATCTCGGCCTGCGCAGCAGGCGGGCCGAACGCAGGGCGCGGCTGCAACAGGGTGAACGGCTGGCGGCGCTCGGGCAGCGGCTCAGGCATCCGGCGGCGATAGCAGGGGTTGCGCGCCAGCGCCTCGACGATGCCGCCGATCGCCTGCCACGGGTGTTGATGGCGCGTGCGAAACTGTTGCGCGCGCGCCACGATGCGCTGGCCGGGCGATTGGCCCCCCGGCTGCTGGCGCAACGGGTGGATCAGATGCGCGCGCTGTTGGGCGCCCCCCGGGTGACGCCGAATCCGGCGCTGTTTCGCGCAAGGGTCACGCATGCGCGCGCCGCGCTGGATGCAGCGTTCCGGCTGGCCGAAGGGCTGTCGCCGCATGCAGTGCTGGCGCGTGGTTTCGTGCTGGTGCGGCGGGCGGATGGCGCAATCGTCCGCTCGGCCGCCGACGCAAGGGCCGAAGCGCGGCTTTCGCTGGCGTTCGCCGATGGCGAAGTGACCGTGCGCACCATGGCGCAACCGGCGCCGCGCCCCGGCGGCGATCAGGCCGGGCCGGTCGTGCAGGGCCGGCTTCTATGACAGGAGAAACCCGATGCTGAAGTTTGCTGCCGGCCGCGAGGCCAGGCTTCGCTATCTGTCCGGCTCGTTCCAGCGATTGTCCGACGGCGACCATGTGGTGTGCGCGGTGACCGGCCGGAAGGTCCCGCTCGGCGATCTGCGCTACTGGAGCCATGAACTTCAGGAGGCCTATGCCGATGCCGCAGCCGCTGCGGCGCGCTATGCCGAAGCGCGGGCGAAGGGCCTGCTTTAAGCACGCAACCGGCATGCGCGGCGTCAAAACTGTGGCAGAGGCGCAACAGGCGCCGACAATGAAGTAACCGCGCCCGCCCGACGCTTTACAGAACAGTTACAAATTGGCGATAGGGGCAACCAAGCCCATCAAGGCGACTGGTCTTGTCGTGTCTGTTCCGCGCAATCGCGGGGTGCAAGGTGCGATCCGGCCGGGAAATTAACGGCTCCTGCGGGGGGATTCCGGCGCGTCTGCCGGGCCGCACGAAGCCCGAGAAGGAAGGACTGTCCATCGTGATCAACAATAGCTGGCAAAAGCGCGCCGTGCTGAAGGGTTCGGTTGCATCCGCCGCCGTAACCATCGCCATGCTGGCGGGCTCTTCCGCCTTCGCACAGTCGACCGCGTCGACCGAGGCGGCAGAAGCCGAGACCATCGTCGTCACCGGCTCGCTCATCAAGAACCCGAACCTCGAGCGCGCGACCCCGGTCAGCGTCACGTCGGCTTCCGAAATCGAACTTCGCGGCGTGAACAGCGCCGAAGCCGTGCTGCGGGAAATCCCGGGCGTGGTGCCGTCGATCGGCTCGGCCGTGAACAACGGCAACGGCGGTGCGTCGTTCGTCAACCTTCGTGGTCTCGGTTCGAACCGCAACATCGTTCTCCTCGATGGCGATCGCCTGACCCCGGCTGAACTGAACGGCCGCTTCGACCTCAACAACATCCCGACCGCTCTCCTCGAGCGCGTCGACGTGCTGACGGGTGGCGCTTCGACCACCTACGGCGCCGACGCCATCTCGGGTGTGGTGAACTTCATCACCAAGCGCGACTTCTCGGGCGTCGAACTGTCGGGCAACACCGGCATCACCCAGAAGGGTGACGGCGGCAACATCCGCCTCGACCTCACGATCGGCACCAACCTCGACGACGGTCGCGGCAACGTGGTGTTGTCGTTCGGCTACATGAAGACCGATCCGGTCTACATGGGCGACCGCGACTTCTCGGTCACCGCCATCGACAGCTTCACCGGCCAGGGCGGCGGCTCGGGCACCGGCACGCCTTCGCGCTTCACCGGCGTCAGCGACACCGGCGCGGACTCGGTCACCTCGGGTTGCGGCGGCAGCACCGGCGTCACCTGCGTCACCAGCGCGCAGGGTACCCGCCAGATCGCGGTGCCGGGCTATCGCTTCAGCAACGTCAGCCTCTACGCGCCCTATAACTACAACCCGTACAACGTCTTCCAGACGCCGTTCAAGCGCTACAACATGTACGCTGCCGGCCGTTACGAGATCAACGACGCGGTTGAAGTCTATGCGCGCGGCCTGTTCTCGCGCAACTCGGTGAAGACGATCATCGCGCCGTCGGGCTCGTTCGGTTACAGCTTCACCGTTCCGCTGAACAACCCGTTCATGTCCGCCGCCCAGCGTCAGGCATTCTGCCAATATGACGTGAATCCGGGCGTCGGCTACACGCCGCGCTTCACCGCCGCCGAGTGCGCCGCTGCCGCAACGGCGGTCGACCCCAACGATCCGAACTACCGTTCGGTGACGTCGACGATCTCGCGTCGTGCAACCGAGTTCGGTCCGCGTATCTCGGACTTCGTGACGACCTATTTCGACTATCAGGCAGGTCTGCGCGGCGGCATCACCGAGAACATCGACTGGGATGCCAGCGTTTCGTACGGCGAAAGCGAAAACACGCAGACGCAATATGGCTACTGGCTGCGCAGCCGCCTGCAACAGGGCCTGCTTGCCGGTCCGAACGGCTGCTTCAACACGGCCAACAACTGCGTTCCGGTGAACCTGTTCGGGCCTGACGGTTCGATCACCAGCGAAATGAACCAGTTCATGACCGGCAACTCGGTCGTGTCGACCCGCACCTCGATGCTGCAGGCCAAGGGCCTGATCTCGGGTGATGTCGGCTACACCGTCCCCTGGGCTTCGGACGGCATCTCGTTCGCCATCGGCACGGAATACCGCAAGTACAACGCGTCGCAGGAATCCGACCTGCTGTCGCAGGCGAACGATCTGGGCGGCGCCGGCGGCGCGGCTCCGAACGTTGCGGGTGCCTATTCGGTCTATGAAGGCATCGGCGAAGTGCTGATCCCGCTGGTTCAGGATGTCCCCGGCATCCAGAGCCTGACGGTCGGCGGCGGCATCCGCTACTCCAGCTACAAGGTCGAAGCGGCGGGCAGCCCGTCGTACGACGCCTGGACCTGGAAGGGCGAAGCCACCTGGAACATCGCCGACGGCTTCAAGGTTCGCGGCAACTACTCGCGCGCTGTTCGTGCTCCGAACATCAGCGAGCTGTTCTACCCGGTGACGACGGCGCTGACCAACCTCGGCACCGATCCCTGCGCCGGCGCCAACCCGGTCGCCAACGCCAACCTGCGCGCGGTCTGCATCGCGCAGGGTGCCACGGCCGGCCAGATCGGCACCATCGCTCCGCCGAGCGCTGGTCAGGTCAACTACACCGGTGGCGGCAACCTGAACCTGAAGCCTGAAAAGTCGAACAGCTGGACGGTGGGCCTCGTGGCCACGCCGACCTTCCTGCCGGGCTTCTCGGCAACGATCGACTACTACAACATCAAGGTGACGGATGCGATCACCAGCCCGACCCCGGGTGACGCGATCGCAGCCTGCTTCGGCAACCTGACCGCGGCCAGCGCCTCGGATCCGGCCTGCACCTCGATCCGCCGCTACACCGACGGCAGCCTGAACGGCGATGCCAAGGGCCTGCTGCTGACCCTGTCGAACATGGGTCGTCTGGCAACCGACGGTATCGACCTGACGATGAACTACGCGACGGACCTGAGCGACAGTGTGCGCCTCAGCCTCGGCTTCCAGGGTAACTGGACGCACAAGTCGACGTTCCAGGCTACCCCGACCTCGGTCGACCGGGACTGCGTCGGTTACTACAGCGTGAACTGCGGCTCGATCCAGCCGAAGTACTCGTTCAGCCAGCGGACCACGCTGTCGGTCTCCGACCTGGACTTCTCGCTGAACTGGCGCTTCCTCAGCTCGACCCAGTACGAGCCGCTGCAGTATGACGACGAACTGGCGGCTGCCATTCGTGACGGTTGCCGTGATCCGCAGGGCGCCGATCCCGATGGCTGCATGGTCGAAAAGGACTTCCTGAAGATCCCGGCCGCGCACTACTTCGACTTCTCGCTGCGTGCGAACATCATCGAGAACTTCACCCTGACGGTGAGCGCTCTCAATCTGTTCGACAAGAAGCCCCATGTGGTTGGCGCGAACATCGGTTCGACCAGCTACAACAGCGGCAACAACTATCCGTCGACCTACGACGCGCTTGGTCGCAGGTTCTCGGTCACCGGCCGCCTGCGCTTCTGATCAGGGCGCAGACCTGAAAATGGGGGGCGATCCGAAAGGATCGCCCCCTTTTTCATGCCTGCCATATGGTGTTGATGGCGGGCAGGCTGCCGTTCAGGCTGCTGGCAGACGAAGGCCGATCGAAGCAGCCAGCTTTTCCGCCCAGCCGATCACCATCGTGATTTCGTCTGCGTGACGGGCAAGGCCGTCCTCGCGCTCTGCTGCGCGCGCGGCCGCGTCGAAGCTCTCGCCCGATTTGGAATGCCGGGTAAACGCTGGCCCGCTGACGATTTCACCCAGTTTCCCGGCTGAAATGCCAAGCTGCATCAGCGTGTTGATCCTGCCCAGCACGGGGCGCGGGTCGGCCATCAGGGTGTCGCTGTGCAGCGACAGCACCCGTTCCGGCATGCGATGTTCAAGCTGTGTGAAAATGCGCAACTGCGCCAGCCAGCACAGCGCTGCCACCTGCAGATCCGACAGTTGCAGCAAATCTTCCGGCCCAAGCCCGAACTCGATCACGCCTGCTTCGCGAAGATATTTTACCAGCAGTTCCCGCACCCAGAGCCGCCCCCAAAGCCCCTTGCGGGCGATCGAGCCAAGGAACACCGAAAGCGGCGCCCGCAGCAGCACTGCACGGGCGTCGGGCCGCAGGGCCATCATCGCGGGGGCCAGCGGGTTCAGCAGGTTCGAGGGTTTCAGCACCACGGCTTCGGCCTTGCCCCATGGCCGCGCCAGCAGCGAAAGCGACTGATCGAGGAGTGCTGCCACCTGCCGCCCGTCGGGCCGATGCCGGTGGCGCCAGCCGACGATGTCGTTCAGCAGCACCGGTTCGGAAAGCGCCATCGCAACACCCGGCGCATCCAGCGCGCGCGCCAGCAAGGTCGAGCAGCAGAAGGCCGAATGAAAGATGAAATGCACCGGCCCGGCAGGCATGGCGTCGCGCACGGCCTGCTGCCGGTCGAGCGCCACGAACGCGCGTTCGCCAAGATGCTCGTCGGTCAGGAACGGTATCGCTGCATGTTCGGCGCGGGTCAGGTGCACGAAGCGGAACTGGTCGGCGTTTTCATCATAGCGATGGGCGAGCCAGTGCGCATCCCGTGCCGGGTTTCGGGGCGATTGAGACATACTGTCTGATTGCATGGGCGCCATGCTTGCTGCAAGAACCAGCCATGCAAAGCGATGAACTGGTGGCGCGTGCGTCGCATGCGCGGCAAACGGGAAATCTGGCCGAGGCAGGGCGGCTGCTGGAACAGGCGCGGCGCCTCTCGCCCTCTGACCCGGTGGTTCTGAACGCGCTGGGGATGCACCTGCTTGCAAGCGGCGACCCGACGGCTGCCGTCCGTGAATTCGAAGCAGCGATCCATCACGACCCGCGCGAACCGGCGTTGTGGATGAACCTGGCATCGGCCCAGCGACAGCGTCAGGACGACGCGAGCGAACAGCTTGCGCTGGAAGGCGCGCTGGCGATCGACCAGACGCACTTCATGGCGCAGTTGCGGATCGCCGAACTGCACGAACGGCTGGAGCAAGCGACCATCGCAGCGGAACACTGGCGCGCTGTTCTGTCGCTGGCGCCGCCCGATGACCAGCTTCCACCGGCGCTGGCCGACCGGCTGGCCGAGGCGCGGGCCTATGTCGCCAGCGAGGCGATCGAAATATCCGCCCATGTGGATGCCGGGCTGGCGGTGGCGCGGGAAGGTCTGTCGGCTTCGGATGTGCGCCGGTTCGATGCGGCGGTCGATGTGGCGCTGGGGCGCCGTTCGCGGGTGTATTTCAATGAATGCAGCGGCCTGCATTTCCCGTTCCTGCCGGCGGATGAATATTTCGACCGGGCGCTGTTCCCGTGGATGGATGCGCTGGAAGCCGAATGGGAAGCCATCCGCGACGAATTTCTGGCGCTGGCCGGCAACGGGGATGGCGTCATTCGGCCCTATGTGCAGCAGGAAAAGGGGACGCCCGCCAACAAGTGGACGCCGCTCGACCATCGGCTGGACTGGGGCGCCTATTTCCTGTGGGAATATGGCAGGCCCAACCACGAAGTTCTGGATCGCTGCCCGCGAACCAGGGCGGCGCTCGAGGCGCTTCCCCGCAGCGAGATTCCGGGCCGGTCGCCGTCGGCGTTTTTTTCGGCGCTGAAGCCGCGCACGCGGATCCCGCCGCACACGGGCGTCACCAATACCCGCTGCACCGTGCACTTGCCGCTGATCGTGCCGCCGGGCTGCGCGTTCCGGGTTGGCGGTGAAACCCGGCCGTGGGTGCCGGGCAAGGTGTTCGCTTTCGACGATTCGATCGAGCACGAGGCATGGAACGACAGTGACGAACTGCGCGTGATCCTGATTTTCGATATGTGGAACCCGCATCTTTCTGTTGCGGAACAGCAGTTGCTGCGGCAATTCTACGTGCTGGCAGACGAGACGGGCCGGAATCCATGGCAGGCCACGTAACCGTCTGACAGGAGGAACAGATGAAGTCGATTCTAGTTTCGTCGGCGCTGGCGGCGCTGTTGTTCGCTGCCGCCCCGGCTCTGGCGCAGGCCCCGGCGGCCGAGGCCGCGCCCACCGCCAAGCTTGACGCCAAAGATCCGAACGCAGTTCGCTGCCGCAGGCTTTCGGTAACGGGAAGCCTCGTCAAGAAAGACCGGATCTGCAAGACCAACGCCGAATGGCAGTCGATCGCGGATCAACAGCGCCGCGACGGCACCGACCTGATCGAGCGTTCACGCGCCGGGATGAACCCGAACGGCTGAACGACCAGTTGCGCTGCCCCCGGTCAGACGCTGGTGTCTGACCGGGTGTCGGCCTTGCCGATGACCGACAATTGCAGCTCTCCGTCGCCGTCCTCGATGTGGACGGTGGCGCCATCCGGCACGTCGCCTGCAAGCAGCATTTCCGCCAGCGGATCGACAAGGTGCCGGCTGATTGCCCGCTTCAGCGGCCGGGCGCCATAGACGGGATCATAGCCGACACGCGCCAGCCAGTGGCGCGCGCCGTCGGTCAGCTCCAGCTCGATCTTGCGGTCTTTCAGCAGCTTGCGCACATGCGCCGCCTGAATGTCGACGATCGCGCCCATATGTTCCAGCCCCAGCCGGTGGAACAGGATGATCTCGTCCAGCCGGTTCAGGAATTCGGGGCGGAAAGCTGCCTTCACCACCTCCATCACCTGTGGTTCCGCCTGTTTTACGTCGGCGCCGTCGGGCAGGGCTGCGATGAACTGCGAGCCGAGGTTCGACGTAAGCACGATCAGGGTGTTGGAAAAATCCACAGTGCGGCCCTGCCCGTCGGTCAGGCGCCCGTCGTCGAGCACCTGCAACAGCACGTTGAACACATCGGGGTGGGCTTTTTCCACTTCGTCGAACAGCACGACCTGATAGGGCCGTCTGCGAACCGCTTCGGTTAAGACGCCGCCCTCATCGTAACCTACATAGCCAGGAGGCGCGCCGATCAGCCGGGCGACGGCGTGCTTTTCCATGAACTCCGACATGTCGATCCTGACCATCGCGTCGGACGAATCGAACAGGAAGTCGGCGAGCGCCTTCGTCAACTCGGTCTTGCCGACGCCGGTCGGCCCGAGGAACAGGAAACTGCCCAGCGGCCGGTTCGGATCCTGCAACCCGGCCCGGGCGCGGCGCACCGCCTTGGAAACCGCCGCCACCGCGTCGGCCTGCCCGATCACGCGCTTGCCAAGGCCCGCCTCCATCTGGAGCAGCTTCTCGCGCTCGCCCTCCATCATGCGGGCGACGGGAATGCCGGTCCAGCGCGACACCACCGCGGCGATATCGTCGGCGGTGACTTCCTCGCGCACCATGGCCGCGCCCGACGCCTGTTCAGCCTGCCTGAGTTTCGCCTCCAGGTCGGGGATGACGCCGTAGGTCAGTTCGCCCGCCCGCGCGAAGTTGCCCGCGCGTTGCGCCTGTTCGACTTCGATCCGCGCCTGGTCCAGTTGTTCCTTGATGCGGGTGGCGCCCGCCAGCTTTTCCTTTTCCGCCTGCCAGCGCGTCGTCAGATCGCCCGCTTCGGCTTCGAGCCGGGCCAGTTCCTCTTCCAGCGCGCGCAGCCGTTCTTTCGAAGCCTCGTCGCTTTCCTTTTTCAGCGCCTCGCGCTCGATCTTCATCTGCACGATGCGCCGGTCCAGCGCCTCGATTTCCTCGGGCTTCGATTCCACTTCCATCCGCAGCCGCGACGCCGCTTCGTCCATCAGGTCGATCGCCTTGTCGGGAAGAAACCTGTCCGAGATGTAGCGGTTCGAAAGCGTCGCCGCAGAAACCAGCGCGCTGTCGGTGATGCGGACGCCGTGGTGCAGTTCGTATTTTTCCTTCAGTCCGCGCAGGATCGAGATCGTGTCCTCGACCGTGGGTTCGCCGACGAAGACCGGCTGGAAGCGGCGCTCGAGGGCGGCGTCTTTTTCCACATGCTTGCGGTACTCATCCAGCGTGGTCGCGCCGATCACATGCATTTCGCCACGGCTTAGTGCCGGTTTCAGCAGGTTCGACGCATCCATCGCCCCTTCCGATTTGCCCGCGCCGACCAGCGTGTGCATTTCGTCGATGAACAGGATGATCTGCCCTTCGGCGGCCTTCACCTCGTCGATGACTGCCTTCAGCCGTTCCTCGAACTCGCCGCGATATTTCGCGCCCGCGATCAGCGCCCCCATGTCCAGTGCGAACAAGGTCTTGTGCTTCAGATTGTCGGGCACGTCGCCGTTGGCGATGCGCAGCGCCAGGCCTTCGGCAATCGCCGTCTTGCCGACGCCCGGTTCGCCGATCAGCACCGGATTGTTCTTGGTGCGCCGCGCCAGCACCTGGATGGTGCGGCGGATTTCCTCGTCGCGGCCGATCACCGGATCCAGTTTGCCGTTGCGCGCGGCCTCGGTCAGGTCGCGGCCGTATTTCTTCAGCGCGTCATAGCTTTCCTCGGCGGATGCGGAATGCGCGGCCCGGCCTTTGCGCATCTGTTCGATCGCGGCATTCAGCGCTTGCGCGGTGACGCCCGCGTCTTTCAGGGCGGCCGCCGCGCCGGTGCCGGTGGCCAGCACCAGCGCCAGCAGCAGCCGCTCGACGGTGACGAAGCTGTCCCCGGCTTTGGCGGCGATCTGTTCGGCCTGATCGAGCAGGCGCGCAACATCCTGATCCCATTGCACCTGCGCGCCGCTGCCTGAAACTTTCGGCATCTTCTGCACAGCGGCATCGATGGCCGCCCGTGCAACCTGCGGCTGCCCGCCGGCAGCCGAAATCAGGTTTGCCGCCATTCCTTCGCCATCATCGAGCAGGGCTTTCAGCAGATGTTCGGAGGTGATCCGCTGGTGCGATTCCCTTAGCGCGATCGTCTGCGCCGCCTGCAGGAACCCTTTGGCGCGGTCGGTGAATTTTTCGATGTTCATGCCCGCTGACACTCCTTTGTGGCAGATGTAGTGTTACATTTCTGCCACAGAAGGGGGGTGTGGTGATTTTTGCCGCCTGATCCCGTCAGCCGGTCGGCAGGTCGTGTTCCTGCGCCCAGCCGACGACGACCGAGCGCATGAATTCCCGGCCTTCGCTGGTGGCAAGCAAGGTGTGCAGAAAATGGCGGATCTGGCTGATCCGCGTATCGCGCATGTGGCGGATGCTGTCCTGCTGGGCGACGCCTTCGATCAGGAAACGGACGATGTCGCGGCTGAGGGTGAACTGCGTCTTGCTGATGAAACCGGCGGGCATGGCGGCCCAACTGGCGTCGCCGCGCGCCTTGTCGTAGGCGGCGACTGCCGGGTTCAGGATTTCGGCAAGCGTGGCATCGGTTCGGGCGGCCAGCAGCAGCTCGGTCGAGGCGCGGAATTCCGCAGTATCCGGTTGGTTCCAGCTTATGTCGATGGCAGCCGAGCTGAAGCTGCCGTCATAGGGTTCGTGCGCAGCCGGCAGGCCTTGAAGCGCTTCCTCGAACATCTCGATCCGGCGGCGCAAAAGGTGGTGGACGGTCGCGGCAAGCAGGTCCGTGTGCGAGCCGAACTGATAGAGCAGCGCCTGCCTCGTCAATCCGGCGCGTGCGGCGACGGCACTGGTGGTGAACCGGGCATAGCCATGTTCGGCGAGGATGTCGCGGGCGGCCTCGAGGATCCTGAGCTTGGTCGTCCGGCTTTTCTCAAGCCCGTTTCCGTTAATGGCAGTCGGGTCAGGGATGGCTTCTGTTTCTACGGGAAGCTGACTACGCATTACAAACCTCCGTGCCTTGGGGTGTTCTTTACAGAATAGCGATGGTTCTTTCCATGTGCGAGCCTGCCGCGGCTCGTTTCATCCCGTTCGAGTTCCAGCGAAGAACTACTTCGCCTGCCCGAGTGACGAGGATTATTCCGCCGTTGCCCCCGAACGAAGCGACGCGGTCCAGCATGTCGTCGGCGGCCTGCCCGGCCGGGGCGCCGCCATAACGGATGCGGGCCGACACGTCTGCCGCGCCGCCCGCAAGGATGAAATGTTCGCCGATGCCGGTGCAACTGGCGGCGATCGCGCCGTCGGCCCAGCAGCCGGCCCCCAGAATCGGGGTATCGCCCACCCGGCCCGGCCGCTTGCCGAACAGGCCGCCGGTCGAGGTGGCCGAGGCAAGACGCCCGGCCCGATCGAGGGCGACAGCGCCGACGGTGCCATGTGCAAGCTGATCGGCGGGCGCTTCCAGATCTTCGGCCGACACCCCGACCGCGAGGCGGAAATAGCCGGGATCGCCGGGGATCGGGTCCAGCCCGGCCTCGCGGGCGAATCGGGTGGCCCCTTCGCCGCAGAGCAGGACATGCGGGGTTCGTTCCATGACCGCGCGGGCGGCCGCAACCGGGCTTTTCACATCGCGGATGGCGGCGACTGCGCCGCCCCGGCCGCTGGCGCCGTCCATGATCGAGGCGTCGAACTCGACCACTCCGGCGCTGTTGGGCGCCGATCCGCGCCCGGCCGTATAGAGGCCCGACGCTTCGAGTTCGGCGACCGCCCAGGAAACCGTTTCAAAGGCCGACGCCCCGCCTGCCAGCCGCTCCGCACCGGCATCGATCAGCGCGGCAAGATGCGCCTCGACCGGCGCATAGTCGCGCCCCGGCGTGACACCGGCGCCACCATGCAGGGCAAGCGCCCAGCGCTGTTCTGCGTGCTCGGCCATGCCAATTGCTAGCCCCGTCGCGGGGTGACGGCAAGACGAGTTGCGGGCACTAATGTTCGGGCCACCATTGCTGTCGCCATCCTGCCACATCGGCGACGGCGCGCCCCTGCCCATCGCGGGCCGGGGCATAGCGGAACCGCTCGGTTGCAAGCCGGCAGGTGATGGCGTCGCGCGTGGCCGATGGGCCGGGGCGGACGACGGTGCAGCCGCTGACGCGCCCATCGGCCCCGACATCGAGCCGGATGGTGACGCTGCCGCCGGTTTCCGCCTTCGACCGGGCGCGCGGATAGTCCCCCCGGACGATATCTCCGGCAATCCGCCGCGCGCGTGTGACCACACCGCCGCCGGTGCCGGGGCCGCCCGCGCCCACGCCCGTTCCGGCGCCGGTGCCGCCTGCCGCAAGGCCACCGTCGTCGGCCGCTGCTGCGCCCGCGGCAACGTCGGTGGCGGGTTCCGCCGTGGCGGGAACGGCAGCGGGCTGATTCGGCGCCGGAACCACGGGCGGGCGTGCGGCCACGGGCTTCGGTTTGGCGAGCGGCGCGGCCGGTGCGGCTTCGCCCATCGTGCCGGGGGCCGTGGCGGACGGCAGGGGCGCTGGATAATCCACCAGCAGCATCGCCGGAGACGGCACCACGGGCGGCGCGACCCCCGGGCGAAGCAGCAGCGCGATCGCCAGCGCATGCGCTGCGACGACCGCCAGCAGCAGGCGTCGGTGGCGGGGTTCGCGCGCGGCGCTCATTTGCGGCAGGTGGCGACGCCGCCACCGCGTTGCAAGCCTTGGGTACCTCTGAAGCCCGGCAGGTGGACATGGCGGCCCTCCTGCGCTGAAATCAACGCGGGAGACAAACGGCAAGGCGGGAGGATCGCAGGCGATGGCGGCAACGGCCGGGAACAACATGCTGGAGGGAATCCGGATCCTCGATCTGACTGGCGTCGTATTCGGGCCATATGCAACGCAAATGCTGGCCGATCTCGGCGCCGACGTCATCAAGGTGGAACCTCCCGCCGGAGACACCATGCGCTGGACGGCGAAGGCCGCCGTCACGCCCGGCATGAGCCCGATCTTTCTGGCACTTAACCGGGGCAAGCGTTCGATCGCGCTGGACCTGAAGACCGACGCGGGAAAAGCCGCCCTGCACGAGCTGCTGGCGGAAGCCGACGTGTTCATCCTGAACGTGCGCGGCAAGGCGGCCGAACGTCTTGGCCTAGATTATGCGGCGGTCAGCGCGATCCGGCCCGACATCATCTACGCCCATTGTGTCGGCTTCGGGCAGGACGGCCCCTATGCCGAGCTTCAGGCCTTCGACGATGTGATTCAGGCGGCTTCGGGTGTCACCACCTTGCTGTCGAAGGTCGATCACAACCCGGCGCCGCGCTATCTGCCGACGTTTCTCGTCGACAAGGTGTCGGGCCTCTATGCGGCGCAGGCGGTGCTGGCGGCGATCATCCACCGGCTGCGCACCGGCGAAGGCCAGCACATCGAAATCGCCATGATGGAGTGCTTCAGCGCGTTCCTGCTGTCGGAGCATCTGGGCGGCAACACCTTCGTGCCGCCGAACGGGCCTTCCTGCTATTTCAGGCAGATCAACCCCGACCGCCAGCCCTGCATCACCCGCGATGGCGCGATCAGCATCGTCGCCTATACCGACGATGCGTGGCCCCGGCTGTTCGCGCTGCTGGATGCGCCGGATTTTCTGGCGCAGCCACGGTTTGCAACCCGCAAGCAACGGGTTGAACAGATCAACGAACTGTATCGCGAAGTCGGCCGGCTGACGCGGAACTTCGACACCGCCGAACTGCTGCGCCGGTGTGCCGAGGCAGCGCTTCCGGCGCAGGCCGTTCGCTCGATCGACGACATGCTGGACGAGCCGCATCTTGCCGCGACCGGCTTCTTCCGCACCCGCGACCATCCGACCGAGGGCAGATATGTCGAGATTGCGCCGCCCATCGACTTTTCCGCATGGTCGCCGCCCGAACCCTGCCACGCGCCGCACATCGATGCCGACCATGGCGCGCGCTGGCGCCCGCGCGGCACCGGAGGATGAGCGCGCCTCCGAAAACCGTGCTTGCGGTTTCGGCCGACGAGGAAGCCGCGATCCGCAATGCCGTGCGGCACGCCGATCTTTCGCTGCTGGGTCCGGGCTATGAGCCTGCCGGGCCGGAGCATGTGGCGGGGCTGCTGGAACTGCTGCTGGACCCGCGCGTTTCCGATCCGATCTATGATCTGCCGCGCCCCTTCACGCCCGAGAGCATCGGCGCATGGGTAGCCGATGCCCTCCGCGCGCGGGCGGCAGGCGAGGGGCTGCTGACGATCCGGCTGGACGACGACGGGCGCATCAGCAGCTACTCGCGCTTTACCGTCTGGCCGGGCCATTCCGCCGCCGAGATCGCGGGCGCGCACAGGGCCGACCGGCAGGGCGCGGGCATCGGCAAGACGGGTGCGGCCCGCAGCTTCGGCTGGATGTTCGAAGTGCTGGGCGTACGGCTGCTCTGCGTGACTGCGGCGCTTGATAATGTGCGTTCAGCAAGCGTGATCGAGGCAGCCGGGTTCAGGCGCATGGGCACGCGCGACTGCCTGCGCCCCGACGGCACGCTGAGGCCGTCGCTTTACTGGGAAATGACCCGCGACGAATGGCGCCGGCTGGCGGCTGAGCCACCGCCGCCAGCCGATAGAGCGGGTGGTCAGTCGCGCCAGTAATTGTTGGCGGCGGCGACCGTCTGGAAATGGACGGCGATCACCTGCGACGAGGCGATCAGTTGCGCGGTGTCGTGATCATAGGCGGCGCGCAGCCGGTCGCGCACTTCCGCCGAAGGCTGGGTGGCCTTGACGCCTACCCGGGCGAGCTTGGTCGCCAGTTCGAAACCTTCCTGCGGAGTCGCGGTTTTCAGGGTGGGAAGCCAGGTGTCGGCCATGACAGTCTCCTTTTGGTTGGCGGTAGTGGAACGCGCGCATCGTATCGGTGCGAACGGCCTGCGGCAAATCGAACGGAGTGAAAGGGTGCGGCATCGCGTGCTGCATCAGGTATTTGCAGTTCGCGTTGGCAGCGGCTAAGGCCGCCCCCGAGCCGGGGCTTCCCCGGTTCAAGATCGCGCCGGTGCCTCATCAACGAGGCTTAAAAGGGAATGTGGTGCGGCAGGCCTCCTGCCCAATCCACTGCTGTCCCTGCAACTGTAAGCGGCGAGCGCGGTGCACACAGATGGGCGGATTTCGCCCGTCAGCCACTGGGGTTTCCCGGGAAGGCGTGCACCAAGCCCTGACCCGCAAGCCAGGAGACCTGCCGGCGCCGTCGCTCAATGCCCCGATCCAGGGAATGGTCCGGGCACGGGAGATCCTTCCGTAAGGGCGGCAAGCAGAACCGGCGGCTTCAAGGGGCTGCCAGACGGCGTATCCGCCGGGGCGTCGCGCATGGCCCCGTCGGGCGCGCCGTGCCTGCCCGGCACGCCGGGCGGGCGGCCCCGGATCCCGCCAGACCCGAACAGTTGCGCGGTTGGATTGAACGAACATGAACAGATTGCTTTTCCCGCTTGTGGCGCTTGCAGCAGCGCCTGCGTTCGCCGACGCCGATGTGGCGCCCGACGACATCGTCGTCACTTCGTCGCGCTCGGGCGACGGGGTGCGGATCGCCGATGTGCCCGCTTCGATCACGCTGATCAGCGCCGCCGACATGGAAAGCCGGCAGGTGCGTGTGGTTTCCGACGTGCTGCGCGACGTGCCGGGCGTTGCCGTGAACCGCATGGGCGGGATCGGCGGCCTGACGCAGATCCGCGTGCGCGGTTCCGAAGGCAATCATGTGCTGGTGATGATCGACGGCATCAAGGTGTCCGACCCCTATCACGGAGAGTTTGATTTCGGCACGCTGATCGCCGACGAAGGCGCGCGGATCGAAGTGCTGCGCGGGCAGCAGTCGTCGCTCTATGGCTCGGATGCGATCGGCGGGGTGATCCAGTATTTCACGCCGTCGGGCCACGAGGCGCCGGGCTATTCGCTGCGCGCCGAGGGCGGTTCATTCGGCACCTTTTCCGGCGCCGCGCGCGCGGCGGGCGCCACCGACAAACTGGATTACGCAGTTTCCGGATCGGCCATCGTCACCGACGGCTGGGCGACGGCGCGCAACGGCAGCCGCAATGTCGGCTCGACCAGCATCGGTGCCTCGGCCAAGCTGAACTGGACGCCTTCGGACAATGTGAAGCTGACGGCGGTCGGCCGCTATTCGGACACCCGCGCCGACAACAACGAAAGCGAGTTCGATCCCAGCAGCCCGCTGTTCGGCTATCTGGTCGACAGCCCCGGCGTCACCGTCACCAACCGTGCGTTCCACGGGCTGGCGCGCGGCGAGCTAAGCCTTGATGACGGACGCTGGACCAACGCGCTGACCGGCCAGTTCACCGACGTCAGACGGCGCGGCTACAGCCCGTGGGGGCTTTCCTATGGCGACAACGGCCGGCGCTACAAGGGGGCGTTCGAATCGACATGGCGCGGCGGCGGCGACGGCATCGAGCACAAGCTGACGGGTGCCGCCGACTTCGAGCGCGAGGAATATCGCAACGTCGTGCAGCAGCCCGGCGTGTTTCAGGGCTGGCGCGCGACCGACAACTGGGGCCTCGTCGGGCAGTATGAGCTGGAAGTGCAGGACGCATTGTTCGCAGGCGCCAGCATCCGGCACGACTTCAACAACCGCTTTGCCGATGCAACCACATGGCGCGCACAGGCCGGGTATCGGCTGCCGATCGGGCTTCGCCTGCATGCCGCCTATGGCACCGGCGTGAAGAATCCGGGCTTTTACGATCTGTTCGGCTATTCCGACGGGAAATATATCGGCAACCCCAACCTGCGGCCCGAAAAGTCGAGCGGCTGGGAAGTCGGCGTCGATCAGGTGGTCGGCGATGGCTGGGCGACGGTCGGGCTGACATGGTTCCAGTCGCGGCTGACGGATGAAATCTATATTTCCTATCCGCCGCCCGCCTATGTGGCGACGCCGTCCAACCGCGACAAGCAATCGCGCCAGCGCGGCATCGAAGCGATCATTTCCGCGAACCCGGTGCCGCAGATCCGCTTTGATCTGGCCTATACCTTCCTCGACGCCACCGAGAATGGAATCGAGGAAGTGCGCCGTCCGCGCCACACCGGCAGTTTGAACCTGCGCTATTCCAGCCTCGACCAGCGCTTCGCCACTACGCTGACCATGCGCTACAACGGGCGGCAGACAGACCTTGCCTACACCGACCCGAGCTGGGTTCCGGTCCGTGTCAGCATGGCCGAATTCGTGCTGGTCAATCTGGCGGCGGAATACCGGCTGAACGAGCAGTTCACGCTGTTCGGCCGTGTCGAGAACCTGCTGAACGAGCGATACGAGGAACTGTTCAGCATCGTCGGTTCCGGTCGCGCCGCCTATGGCGGGGTGCGCGCCCGCTTCTGAGCCGCCCCATCACCCACCCGGCAGACACGCTCTGCCGGGTGGGCATGGCCCCTTTGCCCCGCGACCTATCGACCCTGCGGGATTGACACGCCGGGTTCACCCTTCATCCTGCACGCGTCTGGCGGGCACGCTGTTCGCCGACCACTGCGGGAGGACATTGCATGAACGGGGCGGAAGCCTTCATCGCCACGCTGAAGGATTGCGGGGTAAGCGTCTGCTTCGCCAATCCCGGCACTTCGGAAATGCAACTGGTTGCCGCGATCGACCGCACCGACGGGATGCGATCCGTTCTAGGGTTGTTTGAAGGCGTGGTGACGGGCGCCGCCGATGGCTATGCCCGCATGGCCGACAAGCCGGCGGTGACGCTGTTGCATCTTGGCCCCGGCATGGCGAACGGGCTTGCCAACCTGCACAATGCGCGGCGCGCAGGCGTGCCGATGATCAACATGGTCGGCGATCACGCCACCTATCACGCCCATTATGACGCTCCGCTCACCTCGGATGCGGCGGGCGTTGCCCGGCCGATGTCGGACTGGGTGCGCGTCTCCCGCTCGGAGCGCGATCTGGCGCAGGCGGGCGCCGAGGCATTCGCCGTGGCGCAGACCTATCCGGGCCGGATCGCAACCGTGATCGTGCCCGCAAACCATGCGTGGGAGGAAGGCTCGGCGGTGGTGCCGCCGCCCGCACCTGTTGCTGCGGCGAAAACGCCTGCATCGGTGATCGCGGATGCAGCGGCGGCGCTGCGCGGCGCGGATGGCCCGGCCTGCCTGTTTCTTGGCGGCAGGGCGCTTCGGGCCGATACGCTGCATCAGGCCGGGCGCATTGCAGCCGCCACCGGCGTGCGGTTGATCGCCGAGACATTTTCCACCCGGACCGAACGCGGCGTTGGCCGCGTGGCGACGGAAAAGCTGCCCTATTTCGGCGAACAGGCGCAGGATTATCTGAAGGATTTCCGGCTGATCCTGTTCTGCGGCACCGAGCCGCCGGTTTCGTTCTTTGCCTATCCCGGCAAGCCGAGCTTCCTGTCGCCGCCCGAAGCGCGGCTGGTGCGGCTGGCGTCGCTGCGGGAAGATGCGCTGGAGGCCCTGACCGCACTTGCCGATGCGCTGGGCGCGCCGGCCGAACCTGCGATGGTGCAGCAGCCGACGAGCTTCCCGGCCGCACCCGGCGCGCTGGATCCGGCCGGCATCGGTGCGGTTCTGGCGGAGCTGCTGCCGGAAAACGCCATCGTATCCGACGAAGGCGCGACTTCGTCGGGCCATGCGCACTTCATGTGCGCGGGCGCAGCGAAGCACGACTGGCTGCAACTGACTGGGGGCGCCATCGGCCAGGGCCTGCCGCTGGCTGTCGGTGCGGCAATCGCCTGCCCCGACCGCAAGGTGATCGCGTTGCAGGCCGATGGTTCGGGCATGTACACCAACCAGGCGCTGTGGACGATGGCGCGCGAGAAACTGGATGTCGTCACCATCATCCTGAACAACGGTTCCTATGCGATCCTGAACATCGAACTGATGCGGGTGGGTGTACAGAATCCGGGGCCGAAGGCGCTGGCGATGCTCGACCTGAAGCACCCCGACATCGACTGGAGCAAAATCTCGGAAGGCATGGGTGTGCCCGCAGTCCGGGTCTCGACCGTCGAGCAGTTCCGCGAGGAGCTGGCGGCGGCGCTGAAGGCAAAGGGGCCGCGCCTCATCGAAGCGATGCTCTGAGCGCGAAAGGAACGCGACGATGGCGGGTTCGCTGGATCTGTTGCCGGCATCCTATGCCGATTTCCGCCGCAGCGCCGAACGGCGGCTGCCGCGCTTTCTGTTCGACTATATCGACGGCGGCGCCGGCGCCGAAGCAACGCTTTCCAGCAACAGCGCCGACTGGGAGCGGGTCCGCCTGAACCAGAAGGTGCTGCGCGACGCCTCGAAGCTCGATTGCTCGGTCGAGCTGTTCGACGAGAAACTGGACCTGCCGCTGGTGCTGGCGCCCGTCGGCATGGGCGGCATGACCGCGCGGCGCGGCGAAGTGCAGGCAAAGCGCGCTGCCGACAAGGCCGGGATCGGCTTCTGCCTCTCGACCGTCGGCATCTGCCCGATGGAGGAAGTGGCGGCCGTTTCCGCGCGGCCGTTCTGGTTCCAGCTTTACATGCTGAAGGATCGCGGCGTCGTTGCCGAGATTCTGGCGCACGCATGGGAACAAGGCGTGCGGACACTGGTGTTCACCATCGATCTTGCCGTGATCGGCACCCGGTATCGCGATATCCGCAACGGCATGGCCGGCGGGCTTTCGGCGTGGGGACGCTTGCGTTCGGGACCGCTGGATTATCTGCTGCACCCCGGATGGGCGTGGGATGTGGGATTGCGGGGCGGGCCGCACGGCTTTGGCAATATCGCCCGCTATGTGAACCAGTCGAAACAGCCGCGCGATTATCTGCACTGGACGACGAAGCAGTTCGACAGTTCGGTCACCTGGAAGGACATCGAGTGGCTGCGCGGTGTCTGGAAGGGCAGGCTGGTTCTGAAAGGCATACTGGACATCGACGATGCAAAGCGGGCGATCGGCACCGGGGCCGATGGCGCCGTGGTGTCGAACCATGGCGGCCGGCAGCTCGACGGCGTCGCCTCGACCGCGGTGATGCTGCCGAGGATCGCCGATGCCGTGGGCGACGATCTCACGCTGCTGGTCGATGGCGGCATCCGCAGCGGGCAGGATCTGGTGCGCGCGCTGGCGCTGGGGGCGAAGGCGGTGATGGTCGGGCGGCCGTGGGTGATGGCGCTGGCGGCGGGCGGAGAAAGCGCGCTGACGCGGATGCTGGACCTGATGCGGATCGACATGCAGACCGCGCTCGGCCTGACGGGCATAGCAAATGCCCGCGACGTGACGCGCAAAGCACTTCTGGAGGATTGAACGATGGAGCTACTGGACGAAATCCGCGCGGTGGTGGGCGATGTCGGCCTGATCGTCGGCGCGGATGTCGGTAAGCGGGCCGCCGACTGGCTTGGGCTTTCCACCTGCCGCGCGCGCGCCGTCGTCCGCCCGGCGACGACCGACGAACTGTCGGCGGTGATGAAGCTTTGTCATGCGGCGCGGCAGCCGGTCGTGCCGGCAGGCGGCCTGACCGGCCTCGTGCATGGCACTGATGCCGGGCCGGCGGAAGTGCAGATCTCGTTCGAGCGGATGCGATCGGTGCTGTCGATCGACCCGGTAGGCCGCACCATGCTGGTCGAGGCGGGCACGCCGTTGCAGGCCATCCACGAAGCGGCGGCCGAACATGGGCTTTGCTATCCCGTCGATCTTGGTTCGCGGGGGTCGTGCACCATCGGCGGCAACATCTCGACCAACGCCGGGGGCAACACCGTGGTGCGCCACGGCATGACGCGCGACAATGTGCTGGGCATCGAGGTGGTGCTGGCGGACGGCACGGTGATTTCGTCGCTCAATCACCTGCTGAAAAACAACGCCGCCTATGACCTGAAGCAGCTTTTCATCGGCAGCGAAGGAACGCTGGGCCTTGTCACGCGGGCGGTGCTGAAGCTGCAACCGCAACCCGTTTCCGAGGCGACGGCGATCGTCGCGCTGGCGGGGTTCCAGCAGGTGCAGGACCTGTTCGTCCACTGCGGGAGGAGGCTGGGCGGGTTGCTGTCCTCGTTCGAGGTGATGTGGCGTGAGCATTATGAGCTGATCGCCGTGCAGTCGGGGCGGCATGTGCCGCCGCTGCCGCCGGGGCACGGTTGCTACGTCATCGTCGAGGCGACCGGCACCAACCCGGCGCGCGACGAGGAACTGTTCGCCGAAGCGATGGGCGAGGCGCTGGAACAGGGCATTGCAGACGACATCGTGATCGCCGCATCCAAGGCGCAGCGGGCCGGCATCTGGAAGGTGCGCGAGGATGTCGAGGGCATCTTCTTTGCAACAGCGCCCGCCTGCACCTTCGACGTGAGCCTGCCGATCGTCGAGATGGATGCATATGTGAAAGCCATCCAGCAGGAAGCCGCGCGCCGCTGGAACGAGGAAACCAGAGTGCTGGTGTTCGGCCACATCGGCGACGGCAACCTGCACATCGTGGTGGCGCCGCGCCCATGGGGGGAAACTTCCCGCCACGAGGCCGAGACGATCGTCTATGAACCGCTGCGCGCGCTGGCAGGGTCGGTCTCGGCGGAACATGGGATCGGGCTGGAAAAGCGCGACTGGCTTGGCGTTTCGCGCACGGCCAATGAAATCGCCATGATGCGGCAACTGAAGGCGATGCTCGATCCGCTGGGCCTGCTGAACCCCGGCAAGGTGCTTGGCTGAACCGCCCCGCCGCGACAACGGGGCAATGCAAAGGGCCCGCCGGTTGCTGCCGGCGGGCCTTGTCGTCTTACGGTATGCGGTGCGCCCTCAGGCGACCACCAGCCCCTTGGCGCGGGTGCCGTCGGCACGCGCCGGGTCGTGGGCGACGTCGGCCTTGGTGAAGCCGCTGTGCGTCCAGGCGGCGAATTCCAGCATGGCGCCGTCCGGGTCGAAGAAATAGATCGAGCGGACATAGACTTCATCGCCAAAGGCAGGCGCAACCTGGGTCGGCGAATTGTCGTGGTTCATCACCGGGCCGATCTTCACGCCGCGTGCTTGCAGCTTCTCGACATATTCGTCGAACTTTTCGGCCGGAATGTTGAAGGCGAGGTGGTTCATCGAGCCGTGCGATGTCACGAACGAGCCCTCGCCCGGAAGATCGGCCGCCTGGCCGACGCCCGGCTGGCGTTCCGGTGCATCGGGGAACCAGAAGAAGGCAAGGCAGTCGCCGTTGCCGATGTCGAAGAAGAAGTGCTGGCTCTTGCCGTCCGGAAGGTCGAGCGTCTTCACCAGCGGCATGCCGAGGATGTCGCGGTAGAACTCCACCGTCTTGGCCATATCCTTGCAGACCAGCGCGACGTGATTGACGCCGCGGATGTCGAAGACCTTGTTCTCTGCTCCCATCTTGCCTCTCCTCGGTTTGGTGGTGCCGTGGCACCGTTCACATGCGGCTGGCGGTTCCCGACGTAGAATCGGCCAGCCCTGCGTTGATCCTTCTAGCTCTAAGCATATTAATCGTCAATTAAATTGACGCATGAAATTCAGCTATCCTTTTTGCGCGTCGCGGCGCCCGCCAGAAAATCCGCCGCTTCGAAGCCTTCGGGGGCCGCCACCTCTGTGATCGGATCCTCGCGGTTGTCATACTCCATCCTGAGTGCGCGCGTGATCACCGCGTGCATGTCGTACAGGCAGGTGATGTAGGTGAACTCGAAGATCTGTTCGTCGGACCAGAAGCTCTTCAGCTTGTCGAACACCTCGGTCGGCACCCGCCCGCCCGCCTGCGACAGGCAGTCGGCATAGGCGAGGACGGCGCGTTCCTGCTCGTTGAACAGGTTTGATACGGTCCAGTAGGGGATGGCGGCGATCTTGTCGTCGGCGACGCCCAGCCCGCGCAGTGACTTGCAGTGCTGTGAAAAGACGAACTGGCTCTGCTTCACCCAGCCGGCGCGGGTCTGCCCCAGTTCGCGCAGCACCGGGTCGATGCTGCGCGCGGGGTTGCGATAGACGGCGAAGCCATCGACCGCGTGTTGCAGAATGTCAGGCGACAGTGCGTAAACCGTCCACCAGTCGCCGGGCGTTCCCGTAGATGTGCCGGGTTCGGCAACCGGATCGCGTCCACCGAACAGGTGGTCGTAATAGCGCAGCACGACATCGGCGGTCACTTCGCTGCGGGGAACCTGGCGCAACACGGGCATCAGTCGATCACCTTCCTGAATGCGGCGACATGCGCCGAGTCGAAATATTCGTCGAGGCGGCTGATCCGGCCGTCCCGTACGGTGCAGACAATGCAGCACGGAAGCACGACGCGCACCCCATCCTTTCGCTGGCCATGCAGTTCGTGCTGCTGCACGAAACCGCCTTCAAACGTGCGGAGGCGGCGGTTCAGATAGCGGCGCCCGTCGATCCGCGCGACGAAGCCACGCAGCGTTTCGGCGTTTTCGTCGGGGGTCTGTTCCAGCCCGTCGGTGTTGTGCCAGATGCGGGCGTCGTCGGTGTAGCAGGCGCGCACCGTGGCGATGTCGCCCGCTTCGACGGCGTCGAAGAAGCGTCGTGCAAGGGCTATAGTCGACTGGTCGTCCGGCATGGCGGAAATCCTGCGGGTTGCGGGTGGTTATCGTTGAAGATCATGCGGCAGCGCGCGCGAAACCATGAACGAGGTGATCGCGGCGACGATGGCGAACGGCGTCAGCCACAGCAGCCCCACACGCAGGCTTTCGGCGCCGATCGCCGGGGCCAGATGGTCGCTGACCATGCCGACGAACAGCGGCCCGCCCGCCAGCCCGCACAGGTTGAACAGCGCCAGCAATACCGAAGTCGCGGTGGCGCGGGCGCTTGGCGGCGTGAGATTGGAAACCAGCGCCAGCGCCGGTGCGACATAGACGGTGCAGCAGGTCATCGGGATCAGCAGCAGCAGCAGCGAGGTCTGCCAACTGCCGGCCAGCAGCGCCAGCACCAGCGACGGGATCAGGATGCAGGTGGCAGCGAACGGCACCAGCGCATAGGCCCTGACGCTGCGCGCGACCGACCGGTTCACCAGCGCTCCGCCGCCGAAGATGCCGATCGCCATCGCGCCACCGGCGGCAGGCGCAAACCACGCGGCCAGCGCCGACAGCGGCATGCCATGGGTGCGCATCAGGAACGCCGGGATCCAGTTCAGCATGCCATAGCTGACGAAGGCCGACAGGCTGCTGGAGACCATCAGCAGCAACAGGCTGCGGCGCTGCACGAACAGCGCCAGCGTTTCGCCGAGCGGCAGCGGCGCGCCCGCCGCAGCCACGCCGTCCATGCGCCCGCGCAGCGGTTCGCGCACCGTCAGCCACAGGACGGGGGCCAGCAGCAGGCCGATCGCCCCCAGCACGTAAAAGGCCCCGCGCCAGCCGATGTGGATTGCCGCCCAACCCCCGAACGCCGCACCGATGAACACCCCGAACGGCCCGCTGGCGGTGTAGATGCCCATGATAAGCGGGCGCTTTTCCGGCGGGTAGTGGTCGGCCAGTACCGAAAGCGACGGCGCCGTGCCGCCCGCTTCGCCGATGCCCACCCCGAAGCGTGCCAGCGCCAGATGGACGAAACTCTGCGCCATACCCGAAGCGGCGGTGAACCCGCTCCAGACGAAGCACGAGATCGCGACCAGCCGGATGCGGTTCCAGCGGTCGGCGATCATCGCCATCGGCACGCCCATCATGGTGTAGAACAGCGCGAAGCTGAGGCCGGTGAGCAGGCCGAACTGGGTATCGCTGAAGCCCATTTCCGCCCGGATCGGCTCGACCAGCACGGCAAGGATCTGCCGGTCGACGAAGCTGAGCGTCGCCACCAGCGTCAGCACCCATAGCGCCACGACCCTTTGTCGGCTATCGATTGCGCCCGGCGGCAGCCCTTTCGTGGCGGCATCCGGCATCCCGGTATCGAGCATCGAGCGCTTTCTCCTCCCGCGTGGTCGGCCCGCATGAGATGGTTAGTGTTCTATGCGTTTTTATCTGTCAATTGCCAGCTGCAATAATACTTAGTATTAAAAGTAATATTCGAATCATATTCCGGGTGTGATCGAAACGCGGGGCG